>CANQRT010000011.1 GCA_947626325.1 Candidatus Gastranaerophilales bacterium
CCTTTACTGCAATATTAACCGTGTAATCACGCTTTAAAAACTCTTTAATAAACCAAAAATTTGTAACTAAATCATTAAATTCAAAATATTTAAGTTCTAATTCATCAATAATAAACAAAATACTTTTCGGCATAAAATGTCCTTTTTTCTTTAATTTAGCACTTCAATTATTTTTTTCAAATACTCGTCTGATTATGCCGTTTTCCGCCTTTAAAAGTTCCTGCGCTTTATTAAAATCAATATTATATTTTAATTGTAATATGCTTTCTTTTATTTTGTAATTATTTTGTTCAAGCAGATTTTTTGCGGTTTCATAATCAGCTTCGGCAATTTGCGCCGTTATTCTTACTGCTCTGTCTTTTAGTTTGGTGTTAGTCGGTTTTACGTCTATCATAAAATTTTTGTATGTTTTGCCGATTTTTACCATAGCGCCCGTTGTGAGCATATTTAACACCATTTTTTGAGCGGTTCCCGCTTTCATTCTTGTTGAGCCTGTTATGGCTTCCGCACCCGTTTCTATGCAGATATTTATATCTGCATAACTGCTCATTTTCGCCTTAGGATTGCAGGTTATTGCTATGGTTTTTGTGTTATTTTCTTTAGCGAGCCTTAATATTTCTATTACATAATTAGCGTTTCCGCTTGCAGATATTGCGCAGACGGTATCGTTTTTTGTAACCGCGCATTTTGTAAAATCTTCTTTTGCAAGTTCAATTGAGTCCTCAGCTCCCTCAATTGCATACCTTAAAGCCCTGTCTCCGCCCGCTATTATTCCTTGCACCATATCACAAGGACTGTTAAATGTAGGCGGGCATTCTGACGCGTCTAAAACGCCCAAACGACCGCTTGTTCCCGCACCAAAATAAAACAATTTTCCGCCATTCAAAAAATTTTCGCTTATTAAATCTATTGCCTGCGCTATAGAGGTTAAATTTTCCCGTACTTTTTGCGCAACTTTTAAATCCTCATTATTAATCATCTGAGCTACTTCTAAACTGCTTACAATATCTATATTTACAGTATCTTTGTTCGTTTTTTCAGTTATTATTACATCGCTCATAAAACCTCCAGAACTCCTTGGGGAACAGTTTTTAAGTTTTCAAAAATTTGATAATTATTTTTGTTAAAATCCGCATTAATACTTGGCTCTAAAACAAAAAATGTTGACCCGCTCCCTGACATTAAACTGTTTGGCAGTTTGTTTTTAATTTCCTGCAATTCTTTATAATCGCAAAACAGCGCTTTTTCAAAGCTGTTATAAATCAAGGATTTATCAAATTTACCCTGTTCAAGAAGCTGTTTTAATTTATATGTATTATTCGGGTTTGTTTTATCCGTGAGCTGTGAAAATTTTTTATAGGCTTCTTTTGCGCTTATACCAAGATTTTTAGGCTTTATTAAAGAAACACTTTGCTCAAAAAACGGCAAATTCTCTGTTATTTCGCCTCTTGAAGTGCATAACATGCACCCGCCATTCAGGCAAAAGTTTAAATCAGAACCCATTTGAGCGCAAAGTTCTTCTAATTCATTTTGATTGAGCATATTATTATATAGTTTATTTAAAGCGTAAAAAGTGCCTGCTCCATTTGTGCTTCCGCCCGCAAGTCCTGCTGAAACGGGAATGTTTTTTTCAACGGAAACATTTAAATGAGCATTTTTAATCCCTGCTTTTTCAAAAAATTTTAGTGCGCATTTATATATTAAATTTCTTTCATCATAGGGAATTTCTTTAGAGTTACCGCTTAGATTTATTATAATTCCCGCCTTTTCTTCAAGCTCAAAAGTCAGATAGTCGTACAAGTTAACTGTCTGCATAATTGATTGAATATTGTGAAACCCGTCGGGGCGCTTATTTAGGACTTCCAGTGTTAAGTTGATTTTTGCGGGAGTTTTTATTTTAATTTTTTTCATAGATTTTCTTTCAATTTTTCGCTTAATTCGCCCATTTGTTTTATTGACAGGGTTTCCCCGCGGGCATTTTCGCTTATCGACAGTTCTTTAAGCGTTTTTTCTACTGCACCTTTACTAAATCCTACGTTTACCAGCGAGTTTTTTATGTTTTTTCTTCTCGTAGCAAAACAGCCCTTGACCACTTTGCGGAAAAATCCATAGTTATTCAATTTTAACATTGGTTCCTTATTAACATTTATTTTAACAATTGCTGAATTTACTTTAGGCGCAGGGAAAAATGACCTTGCATTAACCTTTGTTATAAATTCAATATCTGCCCAAAATTGAGCCAGTATTGATAATAAACCGAATTCCTTTGAGGGTGATTTTTCATTGGCAGCAAGTCTTTTAGCTACTTCATACTGCACCATTAAGACTATTTGTTTTATTGAATTTCTATTTTTATTATCTAAATCATCAACTTCACCGAGCAAATGAGCTAATATCGGAGAGGTTATATAATAGGGAATATTCGCAACAATTTTTAGGTTTTCTCCAAACTGCGATAAATCCGTTTTTAAAATATCATTATGCACAATTTCCAGATTATCAGCATTAATTTTTGAAAGTTCATTTACCATGTCTTCATCAAGCTCAATTGCATAGACTTTTTTAGCATATTTTACAAGCTGTTCTGTTACAAACCCAAGACCTGCACCAATTTCAACTACAATATCATTTTTTGTAATATCAGATATATCAAGAATAGTTGAAACAGCACTCTCATCAATTAAAAAATTCTGTCCCAGTCTTTTTTTGGCTCTGAATTTTTTTGCCCGTTCGAGATAGTTCATATTAATCTTCTTCAATATATGAAACTAATTTGTTAATGTTGTTATCAAAACTTGAGAGCTTTTGCGCTACTTCATCCACAACAGCTGAAGTGTTTTGCTGATTTTGCAAGGTTTCATTTGCGGCAGCTGTCTGAGCAGCTATGTAGTTTAATATATCTTTTATTTCGCTAGTTTTATCCTCAGACATAGTTTCTATTAATTTATCAAATTTAGCACTCATATCATTAACTTTTGTTTCCAGTGCATTAATTTGTTTAGATTGCAAGCTGATTTTCTTTTGAAGCATTTCTTCAAGCTCGGTATATTTATTGTTATTTTCTTCGCTTAATTTATCAATTCTTTCATTTAATGAGTCAATATCAGGAGTTAAAGCAGTATTTAGCTGAACAATTATACCAGTTAAAAGATTTTTAATCTCAGATATTTCTTCATTTTTTTCATTATTTGCTTCAATTGCGGATTTAATATTTTCACCTATGAATAATTCAAGCTTTTTATAGTTTTTCATTGAATCAATCATATCTGATTTAATATTTTCGGTTAAAATACTTTCTATCCTGCTCAATTGCAGTTGGATACTTTTAGCATTATTTTTTGCTGTTTCAATAATTTGATTATTGTTTGTTTCATTTTTTAAATAATCAATATTATTTGACATTGCATTCAAAGCAGAGCCTGTAGCATCAATCCATTCTGCCAAATAAACAAAAGCGTTATTTATATTGTTATTAGCTTTCAAATTGCTTTGCATTAATTTAACCAGCTCGGTTAACCGAGTTCCCAGCAAATTAAATTTTAATTCAGGATTAAAATCTTTTCTTTGAGTTTCTAATTCTCTAATAACATTTTTAAATGAATCAAGATATAACTTAAATTCCTTATTTGCATCATCTGCAGATAAGATTAATTTGTTTGTTCTAACACTAATACTTGATATTTCTTCATTAAATTCTTCAAATTTTTCTTTTATTGAAAGAATATCCTCTGAGGTTGTTTTTGTTTTGTCATCAAGTAATTTATTTAATTTTATAAAATCATTTTCTATATCTAAGAGAGTATATAAATAAGAATCCGTATCCTCTTTTGTAGAGTGCATTAAGGTATTTAATTCCCAAGATAAATCCTCTAATTTATCTTTTAAATCAGGAACATCAGTTATAGTTTCATTTGCTTTATTTAACTTTTCATTGATAATGTCATTAGCTTGGATTATTTTTTTACTGATACCTTCATTTGTTTCAGATAATTTTTCATTAATTTCTTCATTAATTTTAATTAATTTTTCATTAATTTCATCGATTTTTAAATTAAAGTTGTTATTAGTTTGAGAAAGTTTATTATCAAGAGCTTTGCTTTGAACGGATAAATCATTAACTTTATTAGCCCAATCGTTTAATAGTGTTAAATTTTCATAGATTACATCAATTTTTGAGGAAATCATTTCCTCATAAAAAGATTTATGCAAAGAGTCAACTTTTTCATTAATTTTATCTACTTTAACAGCCCAATCGTTAATTGTAGAAAGATTTTCATAGACGACATCCATTTTATCGGATAAGTCATTAAAATCGGTATTTCCACTAAATGTATTATCAAAATTTTCTCTTAAAGAGTTAATTGTTTTGGAGATATTTTTTGTATCTTCTACTAAATCAATCAATGTAGAAACTTTAGATTGAATATCGGCAGTAGAAGCATCAACATTATCAATTTTTTGAGTCCAATCATTTAAAGCAGTAACATTTTCATAAACAATATCAACCTTATCAGCGACATCGTCAAAATCAATATTAGCGCCCAATCTGGAGTAAACATTTTCAATAGATTTATTTAGGAACCCAACTTTTTCAATCCAAGCGTGAATAATACCCAAGCTGTCATAAATTTCTGAGATTTTAGCCATTTGGTTTTCAAATTCAGTATCTTGGAATTTTTCAAACTTTTTTTGAAGTCCCTTAATTAAGGTATTAGTTTCTTTAATATTTTTTTGATTAACGGTATTTAAATCTGATAAAATCCCGCCGATTTCGTCAATATTAGGAGTATCGCTCATTTTATCAGCAATTTGTTTAATGTAGCCAGATAAATTCTTATGCAAGGTTTCAAGCTGAGTTTCAATGTGTTTAACACTTTCACTATTTAAGCCGTCAGATGAACCTGAAATAGCATTTTCTTTAATAGTATTTAATTCATTAAACAAATTTTCGTTAGTTTTGAGTGCCAAATCAAGCTGTTGTTTTTGATATTCTTCAAACTCTGCGCTAGTTAATGCCATATTTTGAACATTTTGCAAGTTCTCTATATACTGGCTGACGTTGTTAGAAGTCTGTTTTAAATCGTTAATATCATTATATAAATCTTTAAGCAGATTTTCATTGCAATTATCCAATTGGAAAGATAGATTTTGTAGTTTTTCATTAATTTCCTGAAAATTGAGTTTAGCCTGAGTATCAGTCATCAAATTTTCAAGGGTGGACATAGATTCTTTAATATTAAGGATATCTGCTTCTTTAATAGATTCAATATTATTTAATTTTTCAACGACTTCCTCTAAAATTTCTCTATAATTATCAGCTGACATATTACACTCTCTAACTTACCTATCAAAACTATTTTATCAGACATAAGGATGAATTATTACAAATGTTAAGATTACTTAAGAGAAAAATCTTATAACAAGACTTAAATATGCATTAATAGTCGGTTTCATGGATTTAAAGTTTTCAAGTGCTTTCTTAACAAATATAACGAATAGAGAACTAATAGATTTTTTAATTATAAATTACTTAAAATAACAATACAAATAAGAGATAAACTTTTTTAAACGAAAGTATAACAGATAAATATAGTCATTAAGTGCAATGAAGAGAGCGGGGAAATAATATATTATAAGAGAGTAAATCCTCAACTCTTCTGATTGCTTATTCTTAGTGCTCATCCCCTTCTTGAAAAAGAAGGGTTTTTTTTGAGGTTTTTGCGTAGAGCGCCCGCAGAGCGGGTTTAAAGTCGTATGCAAATATAAATAAGTCAAACTAACTTTAAAGCTGCCGCTGCAGCCGAGCCCGAAGCGCTGAGGCAGAATGTTTATGACAACGAAGTGAAGCAAACAACTCTGCCGAAATGAAGCAAAATCCAAAATGAAAAAGCCGAAGTTCTGACAAGCAGAGCGGGGTTCAAGTTGGGTTCAAAGTCTAAGAAATCATCTGCACGCAGCAGCAGAACAAAATTTAATAATTTATGATGATTTAACGCAGCTTAAGACCACCACCGCAATTTAATCTGTAATGAAAAAAATCCACAACTCTTTATATTTGATTATTTCTTACGCGTTCAAAAAAATTAACTACATCATTTAATTCTGTTCCTGAAATTTCATGTTCCATAGAATATTGTTTGTACTCTATCGGAATACCGAGAGAAATTGCCGCATTATAAAATATTTTTGCATTTTCTGTTCTATATTCAATATCCCTAATACCAATACCGACAAAATATTTAACATTAGTCTTTTTTTTAGGTGCTACCCTTGCCCCGCTGCTCATTATTGCGCAAGCATCAATAATATCAGGGTATATAAAAGAAAATCTTGACACAAACTGTGCGCCTGCGGAAAATCCAACTAAATATAATCTAGAATAATTTAATCCATTAGATTTAGCTTTTGATAACATATCCAATAATGCTTTTCCTGACCAGACAGCGGGATACTGGTATGCTTTTTGAGCATCAAAATCAGCTTGATTAAATTTAAATGTAGGTGCTAATATAGCATAACCTTTTCTTTCAGCTAAATCCACTAATTCACCATACACAGCATTTTTTCCGTCTCCATCTAATCCAGGTACAGTTACAATTAAAGGGTAAGACGTTTTAGAATTTAAAAGTTTTGCTGGAATATAATAATAAAATTTTACTGTTCTGTTAGTTGTTACATCGTCGGTTAAAACATAATCGGTTATTTCCAGCGCTTGTGTTTCCTGATTAGTAGCTTGGCTTTTATTATTTAAGTTATAAGCAGATACAGATTGAATTATCTTCTTTTGAGTAAGTTCAGCATAAGCTGTTAAATTAATTCCAAGTAAAAATATAACAATAAAAATAAAAATTTTTTTCATAGAATTTATCCTTTATAAGTTTATTTTAAGGTCTAGTCATTACAAGCGGAATATCTTTAGGGTATACTTCTTCAGTTACACCACTGCAGCCTGTTAAAAAGAAGAATTCAAAATTTTCACCGTGTGATATGCCCAAATCATCAAATGGAATTTTTATCTCGAAAATTTCTTTATGAACATATTGAATATGGTGGTCATGTTTAAATTTCCAAAGACCGTCTTTTGTTGCCTTAGAAAATTGCAGCGGATATTTTCGATTACTTGTTATGGCAAATTTAACTTCATAAGTGTAACCGTCAAGCTGAACAGGTAATAGTGCTTCTTGTTTGTTTGTTGTTCTTACGGGAGATGTTATTTCTATTTCATTATTAAATGTTTTAATATATACGTATATTGAAAAATACTCTTTAAAGCTATCTTTACTGTTAATTAAGTATTTATTTATATCAAATCTTAAATAAAGATTATCTTTATCACCACCAAAATATATTCTATTAAAGAGTTTATTATCCTGTAAAATAGGGCCGTCAGGGATATCAATACATCCAGCAGCAAGCCATTCGTCATTGCCTTTTACCATTCCATTTAATAATGGAGTAATTGCACGTTGGGGATTTTTAAACGGTTTTCCCATATAAGATATTAAAGGCATTTCAAGATATGAAGGAATTGGTTTTTCTATAATTTTATATACATTTTTTAAATGTTCACGAAACAAGAAGTCAAAAATGTGATCCTGCCCAGAGTTATTAGGCTCTCCATACCACCAGAACCAGTCAGAACTTTCTGAAACATATATTTCCTGTTTAGCTTCTTTTATCTGCTCTTTTGAAAGTCTGCCTGATTTTTCCGCTTCTTTCAAATCATTGCGGGCTTGAACAAGATATTTCCAAGCAAGATTTTTAGTTGGTTCTGCTATCCATAATTGAAACTCCTGATTAACCCAGGAACCTGCCGTTACTTTTTTAAGGAGCTTTTCTGTTTTTTTATTTTCTTTAACATAATCACTAATTAAAACAGTTTTTATATTTTTATCATCATTTATTAAAGAATAAATTCGTTCCAAAAACTCTCCGCCGTCCATAGGATAAGAATCCCAGCTGTTCTCGCCGTCCATTGCTATAGTAAGCAAATGTTTTTTATCAGGTGAGTTTTTAAGCTTATCGTGTACGGTTTTTATCCTATCAAATAAATCATTTGCGCATAAAACGCTATCGTGGTGCGGATATTCAAAACTGATTAAATTAGGAATAACAGAATCCCTAAATACGATATTAATTTCTTTACCTCGTTTTGTTTTGTATAAGTATAAAGAACAAACATCATAAGGGTCTTCATAACATCCTCGAAAATCACGTACAAATTCTTTTTTCAAGGAATTAGATAAAACACTTTCATCTGTAATAACCCAATCGAACCCCATATTAGCAAGGATATCAAGTGTTTTTTGGCTAATACAATGCTCACTAGGCCACATTCCTTTTGGCGGTTTCCCAAATGTTTCAGTTATTTTATCAATTGCCAATTTTATTTGCTCTTTAACATCAACGGTTAAAGCTATTTTAAAATCAGGCATGGAATTTTTTATTGCTGGTGTCTTTAAATCATTGGGATTTATTAAAATGGGTAAAATAGGGTGATTATAAGGACTTGTTAAAATTTCAATTCTGCCCTCATCTTGATATTTTTTAAATGTCGGAATTATTTGTCTTATAATTTTTCTGTTTAAGTTAATTAAATTTTGTCTATCTTCTAAAGTGTAATCTCTGCCCTTTTGTTCAAAGTCATTAAGCTCAGGATAAACATTTTTCCAAACAGGGTCAAACCAGACAAGATTAAATAACATCATAATATCTGCATATTCTTGCAGGGTGAAATCATTTATACCAATATCATCATGCGAATAGCGTTTTTGATAAAGTTCATTAAATCTGGGATTTTTAGAAATCAAAGTTTCATAATTAACATCGAAAAAGTAATTTAAAATATAGAGTTTATCATCATCAGTAAGTTGTTCAACAGGGGTAATTGTAAGTTTTGAATGAATATCATGAGTATCATTATCAGCATAATCTTCAATAGCATCTAAAAGAGAAGGAACAAGGCTGAAATTAAGCTTAAGGTTAGGGAACTTATCTAAAATAATAAGCATATCAAGATAATCTTTTATAGCATGCAGCCTAACCCAAGGCATTAAACGTATTCCGTTATGCTGAGTCTGATAATTAGGCTGGTGCATGTGCCATACAAATGCTACTGATAATTCTTTTTGCATACGTACCCTTTTATACTATTTAAAAAATCATAACATTTTTAGCCGAAATATACAACCATGTTAAAAGACAGGCTATATATAGCTTAAATGTAAAGATATTTAACAAATATTTGTAATCAACAAATACATTAATATAACTGAATGTTGAGTGTATTTTGTACTATTAAAAATAATTTATTTTAATAAATTCTTGTACATTCTTGGTGAAAAGTGGTTTAATAAATTAGGAGTTTTTAAAAAATATTTAAAAAATTAGGGAGAGGAGATTTGGAGTAAATCCAAATGGAGCCGCAAAAGCTAAGGCGGCTTTTTTATTATGCTACATCCTAGAAAATACTTCTACGTCAAGAGAATTCATTGTACCTGCCAGAAAATAAGCGCTTGAAGCTATCATTGAAGCGTTATCCGTGCAGTATTTCATCTCGGGAGCATAAATTTTATAGCCGTTATCTTGAAGTGCAAAAAATTTCTTTCTGATTTCAGAGTTTGCTGCAACCCCGCCAGCTAATACTATTGTTGCTGAATTTATGTTATCTGCTGCTTTTTTAGTCTTTTTTAAGAGTGTTGACGATACGTTTTCTTGAAAACTTGCTGCTATATCAGCTGCGGGCAAAGTTGAATTTTCTTTTTTTAATTTTTGTATTAATTGCAAGGAGGCGGTTTTTAAGCCAGAAAAGCTAAAATCAAACTCATTTTGTAGTTTGGCTTCAGGCAGTTTGTATGCAAAAGGATTACCAGTTTGTGCAAGTTTATCAAGATTTACACCGCCAGGGTAAGGTAAGCCTATTAATCTTGCAACTTTATCATAAGCTTCTCCTACTGCATCATCAATAGTTTCACCTATAATTCTTTGTTCAAGATAACTTTTTACTTCTATAATTTGGGTATGACCACCGCTGATAAGTAATGCAACAAATGGGGGTTCAAGGTCTGTATTTAAAAAGTTTGCACAAACATGAGCATTTAAGTGATTTACTCCAATAAATGGCTTATCATAAGCAATAGCAAGTGCTTTTCCTGCATTCATTCCAACCAGTAATGAACCTACTAATCCTGGGCCTACTGTTGCTGCAAAGGCTGTTATATCTTCTCCTTTTATTCCTGCTTGTTCAAAAGCCTGCTCTATTACTACATTTATTGCCTCTAAATGTTCACGAGCTGCAACTTCTGGCACTACTCCGCCAAATTCTATATGGGTTTTTATTTGCGAGGCTACTACATTTGCTAATACTTCACGTCCGTTTTTTACTATTGCTGCCGCTGTTTCATCACAGCTTGATTCGATAGCAAAAATTATATTGTCATGACCGCTAGAAGGGCCTATTATTACGGTATTGTCGCTTATGGGTGTTTTAAATTCTTTTTTAGGCATTTTCCCTCGCTGAATTTGGTTTTTTTGTAATTTTATAATATCATTTAATTAAATTTTGTGTGAGGTTTTTATGAATATAACAGAAAAAATATTAGCAGACCATGCGGGTTTAAAAGAAGTTCAAGCAGGTCAATTAATAACTGCTAAGGTTGATATTACTCTTGCTAACGATATTACAGGGCCTGTAGCTGTTAATGAATTTAATAAAATTGGAGTAGAAAAGGTTTTTGATAAAGATAGAGTCGTTTTTGTACCCGACCATTTTGTGCCTAACCGCGATATTAAATCGGCTGAGCAGGTTAAACAAATTAGAGAATTTGCCCGCGCACAAAACCTTACTCACTTTTTTGAAGTCGGAAGAATGGGTATAGAACACGCACTATTGCCTGATAACGGTATTGTAACAGCAGGCGATTTGGTTATTGGTGCTGACTCTCACACATGTACTTACGGAGCTTTGGGTGCATTTTCTACGGGCATGGGCTCAACCGATATTGCCTGTGCAATGGCGTCGGGCGAAACTTGGCTTAAAGTTCCTTCTTCTGTTAAAGTTGAATTTAACGGAAAATTAAATAAATATGTTACCGCAAAAGACCTTATTTTATATTTAATAGGAGATATCGGAGTAGACGGAGCTTTATATAAAACGCTTGAAATAGGAGGAAGCACTATCCATGAACTACCTATGGACGGAAGATTTACCATTTGCAATATGGCAATTGAAGCAGGTGCTAAAAACGGTATCATTGAACCTGATGAAATAACTAAAAAATATCTTGAAAACAGAAGTATTCGTCCGCCTAAGTTTTATTCAAGTGATAAAGATACTAACTATGAAAGGGTTATCGTATATAATACCGAAGAAATAGAACCTGTTGTTGCATTCCCGCATCTGCCTGAAAACACAAAACCCGTATCTAAAGCAGGTGATATAAAAATTGATCAAGCCGTAATTGGAAGCTGTACAAACGGCAGGTTATCTGACATTAAAGCTGCTGCCGAAGTTTTGAAAGGCAGAAAAGTTCATAAAGATGTCCGTTTGATAGTATTTCCTGCTACACAGCAAATATATTTGGAGGCTCTAAGAGCGGGGTATATAGAAACAATTATTGAAGCGGGCGGGGCGGTTTCGACTCCTACGTGCGGACCTTGTTTGGGCGGGCATGCTGGAATACTCGCAGCTGGCGAGCGTGCAATATCAACAACAAACAGAAATTTTGTAGGTAGAATGGGACACACGGAGAGTGAAGTATATCTGGCTTCGCCTTATGTTGCTGCCGCAAGTGCTATTGCAGGCAGAATTATATCTCCAATTGATTTATAAAAAAGGCGAAGAACAGTATATTTATGATAATCAAAAAAACTGCGCTTTGCCAAATGGTATGAAAAATTTAAATTTAGAAATTTTAGGCGGATTAGGTTCCTAACTCCCTTGCGGCATTTTTATTAATTAGAATACTAATTATATGCTGATTGTTACTCTTGAGCCCTCTTTATGGTAGTTTCCGCCTCCGCAGATTGTTTCTACAACCTTTAATAAAAATTCCCTCGGGGCTTCCATTTGATTTATATAAAACTCTTGATTGCCTAAATGTCTTATTTTTATTATTGCTTTAGCACTTTTATCCGCAGGAACATATAATGACGCTACTTCTAAATCTAATAATTTTTGCTCTATTTCATCATTATATCCGTGTGCTAGTTCAGGGCATGTGCCTTTTATTGCAATAATTCTGCCTGTAAATAAAGGTGAGTCTTTCTCTCTATGCAAGGCTTTTGGGTTATCTTTCATATTCGCAAAAAAACTGATTGTATGCCATAAGATATTTAACATGGCTAAATGTCTTTGTTTATCGTACTCGTAATATATGTTTTCTGTAGGTATTCCTCGTGATGTGAAGGATTGTTTTAGATATTCAACGGTCAATGCCATATTTTCAACCATTTTATCAAATAATATAGCTGTATTCGCATTAGATTGCTGATATTCAAGGAATTGTTTATACATGTGGCTTGATACAAGACTCATGCGCTCTTGTATTACCGCTGATTTTCTTGCCGATGTTTCTAAATCTTCAAAATTACTGCTCAATTATACCTTCACTTTCTGATTTAATTTTATATTAAAAATAAATCATTATAAAATAATTTTAATCCTTTTTATTACAAAAACGAATACTTAATTTACATTAATTTTGTTTTTTAATATCATAAAAATATGAAAATAATTGTTGTTGGCTACGGACTAATGTTTCAGTCTTTAATTACAGGGGTTCTTAATTCCGAGCATACTTTAGCAGGAGTGTTTCGGCGTGAAAATATTTCATTCCCCCGCATTGAGAGGTTTTTTCGTGATTTTTTATTTCCAACAGATGACTTTAATTTTGTTAAACAGCACAATTTATATGATATTCACGCTAAAAGCGTTAACGATTTAAAATTTATTAAAAAAGTGAAAAGACTCAATGCGGACTTAATTTTAGTGGGTTCATGGAGTGAAAAATTCAAGTCGGATATTATAAATTCACCTAAACTTGCTTGTATTAATGTTCATCCGTCACTTTTACCAAGATTTAGAGGTCCTAATCCTTATGCTCAAGTTATTTTAAATGGTGAAAACAAATCAGGTGTCACTTTTCATGTTATGGATAATAGTTTTGATACAGGCGCAATTATTCATCAAATAAAAGTTGATATTGATAAAAACGATACGGGCGGTTCGTTAAGACTAAAATGCTGTAATGCTGTTAGGGATAATCTTCCTGCGATTTTGAAAAATTTGCACAATAAAATTAAATCCGCAATAGTGCAGGATGAAAATATTGCTTCTTATCAATTTTCACTTAAAGAAAAAGATTGTATTCTTGATTTTGAAAATGAAAGCTCTATTCAAATAGATAGAAGAATTAGAGCTTTAAATCCCTGGCATAAATGTTATATCCCATATAATGATAGATTTTATCAATTTTCTCATTATGAAATTATCTCTGAAAAACAAGATAAATCTTCCCCTAAAATTATGTTTGAAAATAAAAAAACTATTTATGCCCTATGTGCAGATAAAAAAGTAATAAAATTTTTTAATGTATCAAGAATTTTTTAATTATTGTATAATACAAAGGTAATCAAATAAACGGGATTAAATTATGCTTGACTTAAATGCAACTTATGAGGTAGTGACATTTGCTATTGGGGATACAAAAGCAGGGTCTAAAATGGGCAAACTGCAGGTTAAAAATCTTGATGATGCTTCTGTTTTAAACTGCATACTCTGGGAAGAAACACTTAACAGACTTGATTCTAAACTTTTTAGAACAAATAATCATATAAAAATAAAGTCAGGTACATACAATGAAAAGTACAATAACTGTCTTGTATCCGATATAGAGCTGGTGAAAGAGGCAAAAACAGGTTTAGATGAGGCTCAAAAAAATGAGCTGTTCTCTAAAATAACTGATTATGTTAATAAAATTAATGATAAAAAATTGTCGGAGTTTTTAACTGGACTGCTGTTTGAATATGAAAGCAAATTTAAAACCGCACCCGCTGCAAAATTAATGCATCATAATTATATAGGCGGACTGTTAGAACATACTTATGAGTGTCTTGATATCGCTTCAACAGTGCTTACCAAGTGCAACAATAAAATAAATCCCGATATAGTTTATGCTGCTTGTATTTTGCACGATTTCGGAAAAATATTTGAATATGATGTAGATGAAGAAACTGGTTTAATTGAGTATAACGAAGAATTTAGAAAAGACTGGCGTACACATTCGCAATGGGGATTTTCTATTTGTATGAACAATGGATTTAAAGATGTTGCAAAAATGATAGCGGCGCACCATGGCAGAACAGAATGGGGAGCATTAATTGATTTAGATGAAAAAGATGCAGAACCATATATGTATATAATTCATCACATTGATGACTTATCCGCTAAATTTGGTAAAATATCAATAACTGATATTGATTAGGGGAGAAATTATGAAAAAATTTATAACATTAATTTTATTTATATTTTTTTGTTGTTGTGCAAGTTTTGGTGAAGTAAGCAAACAAATAAATGCAAATATTAAAACAAAAAGAGTTCCTGTTGGAACAGTTATTACATTAAAATTATTAGATCCTGTAAGTTCATCTATTGGTGAGCTTGGTGACGGGTTTCAATTAATGGTTGTAGATAATGTAATTGTAGATAATTCTGTTGTAATTCCGCAAGGGACTGTAGTTCGAGGCTCAATAGAAGAATTGCAGGCGCCTAAAAGACTATATAAAGGCGGAATGGTTCGAATATATTTTGACCATATAGTAAGCTCTACAGGGAAACAAGTAAGATTTTATGCGGGTATTTGTAATAATAAAAATGTTACTTATGACGGAGCATTGAGTTCAAATACAAATTACGCTACAGCGTTAAACCAAACCTCTGAAACTACAAAAAAAATAGTAACAAATCCTACAAAATGGGCATGGGAAAAAGGTGAAGATCTTGGAAATGGTGCAGCTAAATATGTTTTTGCTCCAATAACTGCTATAGTAAGCGCTCCTGTTGCAGGTGTTTATTTTGTTGGTGATGCTGTTGCAGATGTGTTTAAAAAAGGTAAAGATTTTACCTTAAATCAAGGTGAAACAATACAAGTTAAAACTTTAAAACCGATAGATATGCCAGTATATTAAAATGATTTTAAAAACTATAGTTAATATATTTAATCAAAAAAAGGAAAAGCAAATCGGACAGATACTTATAGATAAAAATCTTTCAGTATCATGTGCGGAGTCTTGTACAGGTGGACTTTTAAGCTCGCTTTTAACGGATATTTCAGGCTCAAGTGCATATATTAATCAAAATTTTGTTACTTATGCAAATGAAGCTAAAATAAATTTGCTGGGAGTAAATCCTGAAACAATTGAAAAATATGGGGTTGTAAGTGAAGAAGTTGCACTTGAAATGGCGAGCGGATTAATAGAAAAATATAATTGTGATGTAGCTGTTTCAACTACAGGAATTGCAGGCCCTGCGGGAGCTACAAAAAATAAACCAGTTGGACTGGTGTGTATTGGAGCTGCAAATAAAAATAAAAAAATCGCAATTAGCTACAAAGCCTCATCAAAATTGCCAAGACGGCTTATGAAATACGAATTTGCGCAAAAGGCGCTTGAAGTCTTACTTCAATTTTTAAAAGAAAATTATTAATATTCTTTTTTTTCAAAGTATTTAATTCTTGTAAACGGCCAGAAAAGGATTTTGGCTCTGCCGATAAATCTGTTTTTCTTTAAAACACCCCAATATCTTGAATCAGAAGAATGACCTCTATTATCGCCCATCATAAAATATTCATCCTCGCCTAACGTCATTGGACCGCAGAACATTCTTTCATCACAAATTGGATATTCGTATTTATCCATAATATAAGGCTCATTTAAAGGTTTATCGTTAATTAATATGTCAGTTGAACCGTCTTGATTGTGTCTTACTTCAAATTTTTCACCAGGGAGTGCTATAACTCTTTTTATAAAAGCGGTATCCTTGCAAAACAACCCTGTAAGACGGGCAAGTACAGCAAATGGATTTGCTTTTAACTGTGTTTCTGGCGGATAGAATACCATTATATCACCGCGGTTTGGTGAGGAGTAAAATCTTGAAAATCTTTCTATAAAGACTCTATCGCCCTCTATAAGTGTTGGTTTCATTGATGCTGACGGTATCCAGCGTACTTCACAAATAAAAAATCTGATTATTATCAGCGCTATTATTACAAATACAACAGTGTCAAGTGTCTCTTTTATAAAACCTTTGTTCATTTAAACCGCCTCGTATAAATTTTCTGTTATTTTTATTAACTCTTGTTTATATTGATTATCCTTTATAAATTCCAATGAGGCAATAGCCTTTTTTGCATAATTTTTTATTAAATCTATAGTTTGATTTTTAATTTCATCATTGTCTGTTTGTTCAATAATCTCATTTGGTGAAAGTGAAGAAACTTTGACTTTTTGGTTTAAAAATAAAACAGGAGCCGTATAAATCCCGTTAACAATGTCAGAGTATTTTGGTTTATCCTTGTTTTCAGAGTATATATTTATATAGTCATCTTTTAATTGAAATGCAATCCCGAAATTTATTGCAAAATTTAAGGTTGGTTTTTTATATTCAAGATTTTTTAGTTCACATAGAGAAACAAGCGAGGCTTCAAAAAGTTTAGCGGTTTTGTTTTCGGACTTTAATATATATTCATTAAAATCGGGAGCAATATTATGTTCAAAATGTTGATTTATTTCGCTTTCGCACATAACTTTTAATGCTTTTGCAAATATATTAATAACTTCTAAAGAATTACATTTTGTTAAGTATTGCATAGCAAGCGATAAGATGAAATCACCAGCTAAAACGCTCAAATTGTTTCCTAATTTGCGATTAAGAGTAATTAATCCGCGTCTTTTATCGGAATTATCAATAATATCATCATGAATTAAAGTGGATGTGTGAATAAGCTCTGACGCACATGCAAGATTAATAATATCATCATTAATATTTATATTTAGAGCTTTTGCATATAAAAATATTAGTTTAGGCCTTAGTCTTTTGGCTTTAGTAAATATAAATTCTGAAATATCACCGCTGATTTTATTTTCCTCGGTTGATAATGCCTCTAATAAAGTATTATTTAATTTATTTAATTCTTCATCAATAATATTCAAAACTTCACCTAAATAACAAAATATTTTATGTTTATATTTTATATGGATAAGAAAGAGAAAACAATGAATATTTTAACTAATTATGAGAGTTTAGTAAAAAAAGAAAATCCATGCTCCAGCTTGAATTGTAATTGTGAGTGTCATAAGAGTGAGAGCGTTAAAAAATCAGATTATAAACCTGATATTCTGGATATATTCAGCAAAAAAGTAGTGAATGAACGTGATATAAACGATATGGTGACAGCTCCAAGAGCTATATTTAAGGGTTATTTGTGTTTTACAACAGGAACAGCAATAAATGCGATAGCCGCATTGATAAAAAATACAAAATTAAAAACAGGATTATTAATAGCAGGAACTCTTGCCTCAATATATGGAACATTTAATTTCGTAAAACCGTTTTTAATAAAACAAGAAAATTTGACTAAAAGTGAAAAATAATTTATCTTAATAAAAAAAGAGGATAAATTTATGAGACAAATAATAGGAATTTTGGTTTTAGCGGCAATAGCTTGGTATGGATATCAAGCAGGCTGGTTTAGTGCAATAGCAAATTATTTTTCGGATTCTTATTCAAAAGCAAAGCAAGAACAAGTGGTAAGAGAATCTGACGGAAGTGTAACAACGGTAAGATATAGAAGTTTCTTAGATATTCTGACAGGTAAATAAGCCTTTAAGCAGGATTTAAGCTCAGAGTAACAAAATACTTGAAATAAAAAATTGTGCATGTATAATTAAACACATACAAAGTGCGAGAGTAATTCAGTGGTAGAATGCTTCCTTGCCAAGGAAGATGTCGCGAGTTCGAGCCTCGTCTCTCGCTAATAAAAAAGCCATACCTTTGGGTAGGGCTTTTTTATTGTATAAGGACAGGCGAGAACGAGCGGAAGTCGCGATTCGTTGTATCAGGGATTTTGAGATAAAATATCGCAAGTTTGACATATTTAGTCGGAAATTTTAAAATATTTGGCAAAATTTAAACGGCATTTAAATGCCGTTTAAAAGGTGTTTTATATGTGTTCAAAATTACATCCGTTCAATATACCAGTTAGACATTCCAAAGTGATTAAAATTCCAATGTAATTCAAAATAGAAATTAAACTCTAATGAGTTGTCATCTTTGAAGTTCCAAGAATATTTATTTAGTTGTGTTTTGCGGTAACCTTCAAACGCATCCTGAATTTCTTTTGCAAACTTTATTCTGAATTCAGAATAGGGAATATCCAATATTTCTTTAGTTAATTTATTTTTCATAATCATCATCAACCCCTTTTATATTATCAAGTTCAATGTTGTATCTCTTGCCCATTTTATCAACACAAGTTGCAAAATCTACTGTTTTATCAGCGAATTTGTTTTCCCATAAACAAATTAATAAGCCAATTTCTTGTGTTTTAAGATTCAGAATCTTCGTTCCATATAGCTTGTAATCTTTTTCAATCATAATATGCTCCTTTCAAGCTACACAATTCATCACTCTTGTATCTAAAAACATCAACTGTTGTTTAGCAAAATCGTATCAAACAGAAACAAAAAGTCCTGAATGCCCGATTTAATATTTGTTATAATTTATAATTGTAAGAAAAAATAAGGAATACAGGCATGGCAAGTACATTAGAAAATTTATATGATTGTATGATAAACGGTACACTGGGTATTGCGTCAGCAGCAACCGAGCAGTATATAAATCAAATAGGATTAACTGATAATGAAAAAGAAATTTTAAAAAAATATTCTTATAAAATATTTTGGTGTAGTGTTTTAGAACAGTATATTGAGAGTAGAATAATACTAAATTTTAAAGAAAAATTATTTCTTAAAAGAACGACAGTTGAAACAAAAAATGTGGATTTATTTGTTAAATTAAATAAATTTTTAAATAACACAAATAAAATTGAAGCTAAAAAATTGCGTGATGTTATTTATAATGGAATACCCCAAGACGTATTAAAGGATTTTTATGATGTAGTACATAAATTTTTAAAACATATTTAAACACAATTTGAACGGTAATTAAACTCTATTTATATGGCTTTTAAATTTCAACCTTTTTTTCGTGGTCAATGAAGAATGCATTCAGTACATCTGCATTATATCGCAGGTGTTTAATTACTGGTGCAAGATTGTAACATTCTTCAATCTCCGGCTGATTTGTCACAAAATAATCAATAACAACTGCTGTATTATAAATATTTTCCGACCACTTGCTCAACTGTTTAAACTCTTTAGGAGTAATATTCAATCCAGCTTTTTCCATACGACCTCCTTTAATGTGTCGTATTCATCACTTAAAGAAATAATAAAGTCAAGTTAATATTTTTGCTATAATTAAATAAAATAAGGATATAAAATGGTTCGAAGAGCTGGTTTAGCAAGATTTCCATCAACAAGCTATAAAACCTCAAATTATATTATCGCATATCTTGATATACTTGGAGCAACGAGCAAGATATACAATGACAATGATTTTAATTTTTTAAATCATTTGAATATGTTTATGGAAGATGCAATCGAAGAATCTGGTGGAGGCATTTTCCATAAAAAAGAAAAAATATTCTTGAAAATATTTTCAGATAATATTTTGCTAGCTATAGAATTAAAAGAACATGATGAGCAGAGAGATAATAAAATTGCATTATTATTTAATATTGTAACAAACATATATAATGAAATTTTGAGTTATGGATATTTAATGCGTGGAGCAATTGTCGAAGGTGAATTTTTTCACAATGATATAATTGTTTATGGGAAAGGGCTTGTCGAGGCTGTTCATTTAGAAGAAAATGTAGCTGTTGTTCCAAGAATACTTGTAAGGACAGAAGTTACAGAACCGCATAGCTATTATTATCTAATGCAAGATGAAGACAATGAACTATTTTTAAATATTTTTCATTCATGTAATGCATTTGATGATGTAACATTTAAAATTAACCTTTTAGAAATGCTTGAAGAACATAAAAATGATGAAAAAATAAAAAATAAAATAATGTGGATGATAAATTATTTTAATTCTTGGTTTACAAAATATGAATACAGAATATTAAATCAACAAAAAATTACTAATGAAGAAATCGAAAACATTTTAAAAAAATTTTAATTATTTTTTTTATTCAGAACCAAACATTTCGATAATCTTAGAATGGCTATAAATAAAATAACCATATTATAAATACCATATTCGCCTAAAAAAGTTAATGAATGTGCAATTCTGTTCCGTAAATTTCTGTGTTCTATTAAAAAGTATTCTAAAAAATAAACATCATTTTCCGGAATTATGCGAAATATATTCTGGTCTTTTAAATATTGATTTATATTGCGCCAATAAAAATTTTTATTCTTGTCAAAATAAAATGTGTGAAAATCATCAATATTTGCTAACCAAATCATATCTCTAATCATGCCTTCTATTTTTAAACTTAAACTATCAATTTCTTGAATATATAAATTAGAAGATTGATCGCCTTGTATAAATTTTTCAAATTTCAAAAAAAAGGATTCTAATGATGGTCCAATATACTGCAACCAATTATATTTATATATATTTCCATCAGCTAATTCCTTTTCAATATTTGCACCATACCAAGTGTTTTTTAAGAACTGTAAAACAATTTCAGCATTTATCTTTTTAAGTTCAATTGTTTTTTTTAAAAAATGAGAAAATATTTTTGATTGCATATCATACCAAATATCGCAATAATTATACATTCTATGTTTCAATTCGTCTTCTTCGGTACTTAGGTTTCCGATGACATGTCCATATTCATCAATTATATTTGTATGAAAAAGTGAAGAAAGAAAATATTGTTCGTTTTGTTTTTCTATAATTTTTTTGTCTTCATTATATTTAGGAATAATATCTGAAGAATATACTATGAATTTTAAAATTTCCTCAGGAGACAATTCTTGTGCAATTTTTTCATATTCTTTTATACAAGGAGTTTCTTATAAAAATTAATAAATGCCTGACGTGGATTATCAACATTTGTACTCATCAAAAACTTACCATTTTTCAAT
>CANQRT010000012.1 GCA_947626325.1 Candidatus Gastranaerophilales bacterium
CCATTGAATTTTTTCGTTTAATGTTTTTGGTCGGCGGAGATTTAACTTCTGCCCTGTTTTTATATAGTATGCTTGGCAAAGGTATTTAGGATAATCCTTTTCATCAAGCGACATCATAAAATTGTAATCAAAAACAGCCTCGCCATTTCGTCTTAACCTGTTAAAGCTGTGCTCGTTTTGTTGATTTCTTATCCCAAACTTATCAAAAAAGTTTTTTAATATTAAATTCATTATTCTTAATTCCAATTTTGTAATTTTAGTATACATCAATATTAAAATCATGTAAACGCATGACTATAAAGAATTATAGCCATATAATGTAATATATATATTACAGTAATATTTGTATTACATGACACCATGTAAATATGAGTATTCGTAAACTTAGAAACAAAATAGGAAAAAAAATTAGAGAGCTGAGATATAAGCAAGGATTATCTCAAGAAAAGCTTGCTGAATATGTTAATATATCAAGAGAACACCTCTCATGTCTTGAAAGGGGCAAGTATTCGCCCAATTTAGAGACTCTTTACAATATATCTGTTTTTTTTGATGTGGATATTCAAGACTTTTTTTAAATTACTTTACTTTTTCCTCTGCGCCTGTTGGATTTAACCTGTAACCGCCGCCATAAATTGTTTCAATGTATTTTTTACCGCTTGCAATTTTATCTAGTTTTGTTCTTATATGGCGCATGTGTACTCTTATTGTTTCTACTGCGTCATCAGCTTCATAGCCCCAAACCTCTTTTAATATTTTTCCACTTGATACCATATTGCCGTAATTTTGCATTAATAGATTTACTATATCAAATTCAATAGGGGTAACAGTTACGCTCTGTCCTTTTATTTCAATAGAGTAATTTTCGGGGATTAATGTTATATCGCCTTGGGTTAATACTTCTTTTACTGCAACGGATTTTGGTATTGTATTTGAGCGTTTTAATAATGCCTTAATCCTCATTTTTAACTCTTCCATTTCAAATGGTTTGACAAGGTAATCGTCTACACCTATATCATAACCCTGTGCCTTGTTTTGAAGCATATTTAAAGCTGTAAGCATTATTATGGGTATATCTTTTGTAGTTTCATTTTCTCTTATTCTTTTTGCAACGGTATAGCCGTCTACCTCTGGCATCATAACATCAAGTACGATTAAATCAGGAAGCTCCTGCTTTGCTAGTGCATAGCCTTTATTGCCGTCATAGGCTGTTATTACGCTATAATACGCAAGCTCTAAATTTACTTTTATAAGCTCGTTTATTGCCATATCATCATCAATTACTAATATCTTTGCCATATATTTCCTTTATTATTTTTTTTACTCTGTCTATATAAGAATAATTGCTTGCAGTGTTTTTTCTGCCTTTTGCCGATATTAACTGCGCTATATTTAAATTTCTTAAATAAAATTCTATTTTATCATTTAAATCAACAGAATTATTATATATTTCTATTTCTTTGCCTAGTTCAAAACGTTTTTCTATATTTTTATGTTTTGGAGCAATTAAAAATCCGCCAGAGGCAGTTATTTCTAAACATCTGTAATTCATCTCCAATTTATTTGGACTTGGTAAGTCTAAATTTATTTTAGAGGAAATATATATTTGAGCTAATTCTTTCGTGGTTTCTACATATCCACGGTAGCTTGCACGGTATAAATCTAAAAATCTTCCTGTTAATAATTTTAGTGACTCTATTTCATCTGCGCTTTTATAAAAATCATAAGAACGGCAGAAGATATTTATGTTTCCGTATCGCATTATTAAATCTGATAAGATTTTTTCACGCTCTATACACGCAGGATTACCTGCAAAGGTTATTCCGTACTTATATTGCTTAAATTTAGTTTTATAATCCTTTATATTTATTGCGGGGAGTAATTTGTTCTTTGCTTTTCCTCCCTCAAAATAATATGTAAATGAGTTTTCTTTTTTTATTAGCTCATCTGGAATTTCTCCCTTTGCTTCAGCAAGATATATTATTTTTGAACCCTCTGAAATATTATGCAAAAAATTAGTTAACTCAACTTTATTCATTGAACTTGACCAGTAACAAAAAATTAGATGAGGCGATATTTTTTGTATCTCATCTATATTTAAGTCATAAATTTTTTTTTCAATAACGAAGTAAGATAAATCCTTAAAGGCATTGGAATAGCCTTTAGCAATATATTTCCCTTTGTTGTCATCTGGCAGAATTACTAAAACTTTATCCATTCTTTTATTGTAACAGCATGTAAAAGTAATTTAAAGAGTTAAAATTTAATTTATAATACCGTATTTTTTAGCGGTTTCCTCTAAAATTTTAACTGCCCTATCTATTTGAGAATATGTTAAATCTTTCATAACACACAAGCGTAATCTGCATTCTTTGCGCCTTACAGCAGGATATGTAACTATATTTGTATATAACCCTTTTTTACGCAGTTCATAATGTAAAGGGAATAATTTTTCTTCATCATATATCATAACTGGAATAATGGCTGATTGAGAATGCCCGATGTCAAAGCCAGTTTGCGTTAATTTGGTTTTAAGATAATTAATTTTTTCCCATAATTCTTTTCTGCCAGCTGTATCGGTTTCAAACAATTCGAATGCTTTATTTAAACCACCTGCAATTGATGCAGGAAGTGCGGTGGAGAAAAAATATGTCCTTGCATAAAGCTTTAAATATTGAATGACCTCTTTAGAGCCTGCACAGTAACCGCCTAAGCCTCCTGGGGATTTACTTAACATGCCTGCGTGTAAATCAATTTTATCCATAACATTATAATATTGAGCAGAGCCTCTGCCTGTTTCCCCGACTATACCCAAGCCGTGAGCATCATCTACCATAACTTTGCAATTATATTCTTTTGCTAATCCTGTTATAATATCAAGCTTTGCAATATCTCCATCCATTGAAAAAACACCGTCTGTTACAATCAGCCGTCCGCATTGCTCAGAGGGTAGTTTGCTTAATATGCGCTCTAAAGCTCTCATATCTGAATGGGGAAATACTTTAATATCAGCGCCTGACAATTTGCAACCGTCAAAAATTGAAGCGTGATTTGCACTGTCATTTATTATTACATCACCTTCGGAACATAATGCTGAAATTATACCGATATTTGCTCCGTATCCGCTGGGAAAGACAATTGCACTTTCAGTTCCATAAAAAGTTGCAATTCTTTGTTCAAGCTCGCTATGAAGCTGAGTAATCCCCGCATAATTTGAAACTGCACCCATTCCATAGCCATATTTATTAAGTGCCTCTTTTGCTGATGATACAACTCTTTCATCTGTCGATAAATTTAAGTATGAGTTAGAACCTAGCATTATTACAGGATGTATATCCCCGTTCTTTTCTTTTATTTCATACTCACCCTTTAGCTTGTCCATTGATATCATGCCAAGCCCCTCATTGCCAGTGTATGGCTCTGTTTCAAGTATTTCATTTACAAGTTTTGCTTTTGTGAATATATCATCACCCGTTTTTGTTTTTAAAAAATTTTCAAATTTCTTACTCTCTTTTATTTTTTCTAATATCGACATATAAACCCCGTATTTCCTCAATTATTGCATTCATCATTTATTGGTTTGCCAAATATTAATCTGCCAAGTCCAAAATGCTTTTTTAATGTATTTTTTACTCCGCCTGTTATTTCTTTTACATTTTTCATTGTTGAATTTGTCTCACATATTACATTGTTTATCATTGGTATACTTACCTTATTAATTTGATACGTAATTTCATTTACGTTATTTGTTGCTTCTTCTATACTTTTTACTGTTTCTTCCATTGTTTCTTTATCCATAGAAGAATTTAAGTTTGATGACATTTCTTTTATGTTTTTTGTTGTTATTGTTAAATTTTTAGCAGAAGCGTTTATTTGCGGTCTTATATCTTTAAGTATTTCCCTAATATCACTAAATATCCCGTTTAATGTGCCTACAGCGTTGTTTGCATTTTCTACAAGACCTGAGGCATTTGTTATTATTTGTTCAATACCTTCTTCGCCGAGTTTTTCATTTAATATACTGCTTATATCTTTAGTAATTGTTCCTTTTATGATTACATTATTTTTAATTCTCGTCAAGGAGGGAGAATCTGGATATACAATATCTACATATCCGCCTGATGATTTTTTTAAAATCTTTGCTGTTATATTTTCAGGTAATTTAATATCATGAGGATGTATTTTTAATCTTAAATATGTGTTTTTATAGTCCTTATCGGGAAAGATTTTTGTTGTTTTGCCGATTTTAAACCCTTTATAGTATACGTTCATTCGGCGTTCAAATGGTTCAAGCTCATCAAATTTAACTAGTATGTTTAAAAAAGCTAATTTTTGATATGCAAACCAGCCAGCTAATATTGCAAGTAATAAAATTATTATTATAACAAGTTTTCTCATAGGTATATAAAACTAAAATAACATTTGAAAAACAATTATCCGATTGTATAAGCCAATTGGGTAATATAACTAAAAAAATGAATTATAATCTGCAGAGCTTTATTTTTATAAGTTTATTTAATAGTCCTTGAGGCAGCATTTGAAGTGTCATTGCAAAATTAGACTTGATACCTACACAGTATGACGGCTTTGGATTAGACTTTTCTACTGCTTTTAATACTGTTAAAGCAACTTTTGACACATCAAGTCCTGTGTTATTACTTTCAAGCGCATTTTTTTCCATTAATAATAAATCTTTTATGTATTTTTCTTTTAAAGTTTCATTTTGTTCTTCAAATAATTCCCTTGCTCGTTTAACTGATTTATTCCAAATAGGAGTTTTTATAACAGCAGGTTTTATTGAAATTACTTTTATATTATCTTTATTTTCCAGCGCAAAAGAATTAAACATTATATCTAATGCTCTTTTAGATGCGCAGTAGGGTGAAACATAAGGGAATATTCCCGACGATGCCATTGAACTCATATTTATAATTTTTCCGCCGTGAAGCAAGGGCAAGAACTTGTGTAAGACTTTTAGAGGCGCAAATGTATTTACTTCAAACTGCTCTTTTATGGTTTCTGTACTTAGTCCCTCGATAGGGCCAGCGAGAGCTATTCCTGCATTATTTATTAATACATCAAGTTTATCGGTATTCTTAATCACAAACCAAAAAGCTTTATCAATACTTGATGATTTTGTAACATCTATATATACACCTATGATATTTTTATTTAACTTTTCAAGCTCAATTTTATCAGACTTTTTCCTTATTCCTGCAAAAACCTTATGCCCTTTTTGAGCAAGAGTTTTTGCAATCTGTCTGCCAATTCCCGATGAAGCCCCCGTTATTAATATTGTTTGTTGTTTCTGCATAGTCTTATATTTATCATAAAATTTTGTTATAATCAATTTATGGCACTAAAAAATAATTTTACTATCGGTCGTAAGGGCGAATTAATTGCCTCTGAGTATTTAAGAAAAAATGGTTATAGAATTATAAATACAAATTGGCATTATTCTAAAAATGCAGAAATAGATATTATTGCAGAAAAAGACAATTGCCTTGTTTTTATTGAGGTTAAAACAAGAACAAATTTAAACTACGGACATCCATTTGAGGCTATAAGCAAAGTTAAAATCCAAAAAATACACACTGCAATCTTAGCTTATCTTTCTCAATCTGAGAAAAAATATGCTTCTTACAGATTTGACGGTATTGCAATTGTTGGATTAAATAATCCTAAAATTGAGCACTTAAAAAATTTAGGACAATACTAGCACCAATCAGCTAAATCACCACAGCACAGCACTTTTTCAAGCTCAGGAATTACATTTGAAAGTGTCATTTCAAATGTTATAGGTGTTATTGATACTTTGTTCCACCTTAATGCGTTAATATCAGAGTCATCATTTTCGCACTGTTTAATTAATTCGCCAGCCATCCAATAATATACTTTACCTCTTGGATCAATACGTTTATCGTATTCATCGGTAAACATTTTACCGCCGAGCCGTGTTATAGCTACTCCTGCTAAATCGTCTGGCATTAACCCTGGTACATTTATGTTTAAAATGGATTTTTTAGGGAAATTAAATTCTTTTACTTTATGGACAAATTTTGCCATAAAACAAGCTACATTTTTAAATAGTTCAGGTTCACATGACATGCTGGCAAGTGATACAGCAATGCTTGGATATCCCATCATGGCTCCTTCCATTGCACAGCTTACAGTTCCAGAATATAAAATGTCACTGCCAAGATTAGGGCCATGATTTATTCCAGATATTATTAAGTCTGGCTTTTCATCATCACCTAAAATTGCATTAATCCCGATTTTTACGCAGTCGCCTGGAGTTCCGCTGGTTATCCATATTCTTTTTGCACCGAATTTTGATTCTAATTCCTCAACCCTTATAGGTGTATGGAGTGTAAGCGAATGCCCTGCTGCGCTTCTTTCTCTATCGGGCGCTATAACATATACATCGTGTTCTTTACTTAATTCTATGGTTAGAGCTTTTATTCCCTCTGCCATAACTCCGTCATCATTTGATAATAATATCTTCATATAAACCCCTTTTTCTGTGTATATTCTCTAAATGCCCGATAATATAATTTTTTTATCAATATTATCTGTTATTTCAACAGATTTTTCCCCGTTTGGCAAAACTATCTTTAATTTTCCTTCTGTTACTTTTTTGTCTCCCTGCATTACATGATAAAACATTTCTTTATCAAAAACTTCATCCGTTTTAATTAAAAGTCCATAACTTTTTAACAGATTTACAGCTCTGTCATAATAATTTTTTGTAACTGTATTTAATTTTAAAGCTAAGTCAAATACCATTTTTATACCGATTGAAACAGCTTCGCCATGAGTATATTTTTTATAGTTAGTTAGATTTTCTATTGCATGAGCATAAGTATGACCTAAATTTAAAATAGCTCTAAGTCCTTTTTCTTTTTCATCAGCATTAACAACTGCGCTTTTTAATGTACAGCATATTTTAATTAATTCACAAAGGGTTTTATCCTCTCTTTTTAATATGTTATTCTGGTTGTTTTCTAAAAATTCAAGGAAATTAAAATCTTTACCAGCACTGCAGGTATGTTCTATAAATGCGTATTTTAAAACCTCGCCCAGCCCTGTTTTATACTGCCTTTCATCCAATGTTTTTAAAACACTTGTATCAGATATAACAGCTTGAGGCTGATAAAAAGCTCCCAGCATATTTTTGCCAGAGGTGTGATTTACTGCAACTTTTCCGCCGACAGATGAATCAACTTGAGCTAAAAGCGTAGTCGGGATTTGTATAAAATCTATTCCTCTGCGGTAAATAGAAGCTGCAAATCCCGCCATATCACCAATAACCCCGCCTCCTAGCGCTATTATTGCATCATTGCGCTCAAGCTTCATTTCAAGCGCTTTATCTGTAATTTGAATTAAAGTTTCCATATTTTTATATATTTCACCGTCAGGTAAAATTATAAATTCACTGTTATTTGAAGCCAGCTTTTTACCTAACAGGGGATATATCGTTTCATTTGTAACAATTAAATATCTTTTAGCTTTTGTATTATCTGAAATTAACTTATAAACGTTATTTATAAGATTTTCCCCAATAAATATCGGATATGAGTATGCACTCTTAGCATTTATTTTTACATCAAGTTTATCCATTATTCATTCCCGTTAAAATCTCTTTTACTGTATCATCTATGGTTTTATCGGTTGTATCTATGATTAAATGGGCTTGATTATATCTTTTTTCACGCTCATTTAACAAATTAGTTAGTTTTATTTTAACATCTTTCAAATTTAAAAGCGGACGCTCGTTATTATTTTTTACACGTTCATATAATGTATTTAAATCAGATTTTAAATATATTACAATTGACTTTTCTTTTAATAAATTAATATTTTCATCACGAAGAACAATGCCGCCTCCTGTTGAGATTACTAAATTAGGGCTGGTTAGTAGGTCTTTTAAAACTTTTGTTTCAAGATTTCTAAAATATTCTTCTCCACAGCGTTCAAAGATTTTATTTATACTTGTTTTTTCAAGTTTAACTATAATTTCATCAGTATCAATATAATCAAAGCCAATAAGCTTTTCAGCTAATAATTTTCCAATAGTAGATTTTCCTGCTCCTGGCATTCCTATTAATGATATATTCATAAACTACCTTTCGGAAATTCTTTTAATATAAGAGTTATAGTTATTCTTCATTTCTTCAATACTGTCATGAGAAAACTTTTCCAGCATTGCATTTGCAAGAACAACAGCACACATAGCCTCTGTAACAACAGCGCAAGCACTGACAGCGCAAGTGTCAGAGCGCTCAAAATGAGCTTTTACATTTTCTTTTTTATCAAGAGCAACAGAGTTTAATGGTTTTATCATAGTAGGTATTGCTTTCATAGCAGCAGTAATAACAACATCTTCACCGTTTGTCATACCGCCTTCAATCCCGCCTGCATTGTTGGTTTTTCTGTAATAATGACCGCTTTCATTAATAAAAATTTCATCATGAGTATTAAATCCGCTTATATTTGCACAATCTTTTCCTAAACCGATTTCAACCGATTTAACGGCAGGAATACTCATAACCGCCTGTGCAAGCTGGCCGTCGAGTTTTCTGTCCCAATGAACGTGAGAGCCTAAACCAACAGGCATGCCTTTATAAACTACTTTAATAAGTCCGCCTAAGGTATCACCCTCTTTTTTAGCTCTGTCAATTTCTGCTTTCATTTTATCTTCAGCCGCCTTATCCAAACACCTTAGCTCTGAATTTTCAAGAATGTCAGAATATTCAAACGGATTATTAACATCCTCTGCAAAGACATTCCCTATCTGCATAACATAAGAAATCCCAAATATATTAAACTCTTTTAAAATTAATTTAGCTATGGCGCCTACTGCAACCCTCATTGCAGTTTCTCTTGCGCTAGAGCGCTCTAATATGTTTCTTATATCCTGCTGATTATATTTTATTGCTCCAGCATAATCCGCATGCCCAGGACGCACATTTTTTATTGTTTTTTCCTCGATTAATTTAATATTTTCATCATTTTGCTCAACTTCTTTTACAGCCATTGGAATTTGCCAATTTTCCCAATCTTTGTTTTTTATAACAATAGCAATCGGCGCACCAGTAGATAATCCAAAGCGAACGCCTGATAATATTTCAACTGTATCCGTTTCAATATTCATTCTGGCGCCTCGTCCATAACCTTTTTGGCGTTTGGCTAATTCAGAATTTATAAAATCAATATTAATATTAACACCAGCGGGAACTCCCTCAATTATAGCATTTAAGCACTTGCCGTGCGACTCTCCCGAGGTTAAAAACCTAAAAATCATATTTTACCTGCTTTCATTGTTTTTATTATATCAAAGTTTAAAAATAAAGCATGAACTCATGCCTGTAACATATAAAAAATTGCTACTCGTTTAGTAAAAAGAGGAAAGCTGTGCTATTCTTACGCATGATGATGTCAAGTAAAAAATTACAAAAAGTGTTAAAAAAACATTTATTAACGATTGTAAAATCTGTTTTAAAATACGGCGAGTAGGGGCATGGTCATTTGTAAAAAAAGATTAAATTTTTTTACCTTGCAGGGGATAAATATAAGTTTTAATATAGTAAACACAAAGGGGATATGTTAATAATCACAAGGGGAAAGGAGTGATGGCTTAACTTCTTTAGGGAGTGGAAAGTATAAAAGTTAGACTTTAATTTAAAAAATATTAATCGGAGTGAGATTGGGGATTAGTTAAAAAAGTTCTGAAAACAGAACTTTTTTGTTATATGGAGTATAATTAACTCATTAGGAGTGAAATATGAAAAGAGCAATTGTAATAGTTATAGATTCAATGGGGATAGGTGCAATGCCAGACCATGCACAATATATGGACAGTGCAGATTGCAATACGTTATGTAATGTAGCAAAATCAGTTAATGGACTTAATTGCCCTAATTTTTATAAACTTGGGCTTGGTAATCTAGCAGAGGTTATGGGAATAGAAAAAAATCTTAATCCTATTGCTCAATATGGAATTATGAAAGAAAAGTCACAGGGAAAAGACACAACAACGGGTCATTGGGAGATGATGGGGTTAATTTTAGAAAAACCTTTTAAAGTGTACCCTAAGGGTTTTCCCCCTGAATTAATTGAAAAATTTATTAAACTTACTAATTGCGGAGGAGTACTTGCAAATTATCCAGCCTCTGGGACTAAAGTTATTGAAGATTTCCACTTAGAACATGAAAAAACAAAATACCCGATAATTTATACAAGCGCTGATAGCGTATTTCAAATAGCTGTTGATATTGATGTAATTCCGCTTGAAACTTTGTATAAATACTGCGAGATTGTGAGAAGTATATTAACTGATGAATATAACGTATCAAGAGTAATAGCACGCCCTTATCACTTAGAAAACGGAAAACCTGTTAGAATAGGCGCAAAAAGGAGAGATTACTCGGTTGAGCCTTTTAAAGATTCTACTTGCGATGTTATTCTTAAAAATAATGGTGCAGTTCTTGGTATAGGTAAAATTGAAGATATATTTGTTGGAAAAGGTATTTCTCACGCTGTTCATACAGGCGGAAATACTGAAGGGCTTGAGCTTACTCTTAAAGCAGTAAAAAATGAACTCAACCTTAATGAATTAAAAACAAAAAGATATGATATAAACTCATTTGATAAGCAATTTATATTTACAAATCTTGTAGATACGGATATGCTTTTTGGACATAGGAATGACTTTAAAGGCTATGCTAAAGCTATTGAAGAAATAGATGCCTTCTTGCCAAAGATAATGAATGCCATGACAGATGAGGACTTATTAATTATAACGGCAGACCACGGCTGTGATCCTACTGTTAAAGGAACAGATCATACCCGTGAGATGGTGCCTTTAATTGTTTATTCTAAAAATATTGAACCTAAAAGATTAGAGGAAATAAATTCTTTTGATTATATTTCAACAAGGATATTAAATTGGCTGAATATCAAATAAAACGCTTGACTTTACACCCTCGTTATAATTAAATATACAAAAAGGCTGACTATGAATATTATTGAAGAAATAAAACAATTAAAGAAAGAAAAAAATGCAATAATATTAACGCATTGCTATCAAGATATAGAAATTGATGAAATTTCTGATTATGTTGGTGATTCACTTTATTTAAGCAGAATGGCAGCTAAAACAAGTGCAGATATTATAGTTTTTGCTGGGGTATATTTTATGGCGCAAAGTGCAAAACTGTTATCTCCTGATAAAAAAGTTTTGCTCCCGAATATGAATTCGGGCTGTCTTATGGCAGATATGATTGATGTTAATTCTTTAAGAGAATTTAAGTTTAAATACCCTGATATTCCTGTAGTGTGCTATATAAATTCTACTGCAGAAGTTAAAGCAGAATGTGATATTTGCGTTACAAGCTCTAACGCAGTTGAGGTGGTAAGAAGTTTAAATAAAAATAAAGTTTTATTTGTTCCTGATACATATCTTGGTAAATGGGTAGAAAAACAGCTTAAAAATGTTGAAGTGATTACATTTAACGGGTTTTGTCCTACACACCTTCGTATCCGTCCAGAGGATATTATCTTGGCTAGAAAAAAATATCCCAATGCAGTTATTTTAGCTCACCCTGAGTGCCATAATGCAGTATTAGAATTGGTTGATTTTGTAGGCTCTACTAAGGAAATAATGGAGTATGCAAAAAAATCTGATAAGAAAGAATTTATAATCGCAACAGAAAAAGGCGTTGTAGATAGATTAAACCGTGACAGCTTAAATAACAATTGGGAAAAAACATTTACCCTGATTAACGAAAATATTGTATGTCCAAATATGAAACAAAATTCCCTTGAGGATATTTATAGAGTTTTAAAAACGGAAGAAAATGAAATAACCATTAATAAATCTATAAGCGAAAAAGCAAGAGAATGTATAGAAAAAATGCTTTCCGTTAAGATTTAAACACATAATATTTAATTTTAAAAATTTAATGGTATAATAAACTTGTTGTTTAATAAACAATTAACAGTCAAATAAAGGAGAAAATAATGAAAGTAACAGTTAATGACAGTTGTATAGCATGCGGTGCTTGCGAATCAGTATGTGATGCAGTATTCTCTGTTGATGATAAAGCAAAAGTTAATGAAGGTGCTGTATCAGGAAATGAAGATTGTGTTAAAGAAGCTGCTGATTGCTGCCCTGTTAATGCAATTGAAGTTGAATAATTAATTTATTAATTATATGAAAAAGAGGCATAATTTAATGCCTCTTTTTTATTTTGTTTTCAAATGATGAGATTCTATCATAACCATTAAAACTGAAATATCAGCAGGTTTAACTCCGCCTATTCGTGATGCCTGACCTAAAGTTACAGGTCTTATTTTAGTTAGTAAATCACGTGTTTCTATTGAAATATGCTTTATTTGACTGTAGTCAATATCAGACGGTATTCTTATCTTTTCCAGTTTGTCAGACATATTAACCTGCTCTATTTGACGTTTAATATAACCTGCATATTTAATTTTTACTTCAACCTGCTCATAAACATCTCTTGGCAGATTTAAGCTTGCAGTTTTTTCATCAGCTTCTTTTAAAACATCATAAGTAATATCTGGTCTTTTTAAAAGTTCAGAGAGTTTCATTCCCCTGTCTATATTTTGATTATACTTTGCAAGAATTTCGTTTACTTTGTCAGTAGCCGAAATCTTATCGTTTTCAAGCCTGTTTATTTCATCTTTGATTAATTTTTGTTTGTTTAAAAACATTTGATATCGTTCATCAGATATTAAACCTGCCTCGTATCCTATAGGCGTGAGTCTTTCATCTGCATTGTCCTGTCTTAAAAGTAATCTGTATTCAGAACGTGACGTGAGCATTCTATAAGGTTCTGTTATATCTTTTGTTACAAGGTCATCAACTAGAGTGCCTAAATATGATGAGTCACGTGAAAGAGTTATCATTTCTTTGTTTTGCAAATATTTTATTGCGTTAATGCCAGCTAAAAGCCCTTGAGCTGCTGCTTCTTCATAACCTGAAGTCCCGTTTATCTGCCCCGCGCAGAATAATCCTTTAACAGATTTCGTCATAAGCGAATGTGTTAATTGAACGGCGGGCATGTAATCATATTCAACGGCATAGGCAGGTTTCATTACGTGTACATTTTCAAGTCCAGGAAGTGAGTGGAGCATATCAAGCTGAACCTCAGCGGGCAGGCTGGTTGAAAATCCCTGAACATACATTTCATAAGTGCTTTTGCCCTCAGGTTCAATAAATATATGATGAGAGGGATTATGCGCAAATCTTACGACTTTATCTTCAATAGAAGGGCAGTACCTTGGCCCTGTTGCATGGATTAACCCTGAATAAAGCGGGGATTTATCAAGATTGTTTCTTATAATTTCATGGGTTTTTTCTGTAGTCCTTGTCAGCCAGCAGGGATACTGCTCTCTTATTGGTCTATTAGGTAAAAAGGAGAAGAATGTTGGATTTTCATCCCCTGGCTGAATAGTCAATTTGTTAAAATCAATTGTTCTGCCGTCAACTCTTGCAGGAGTACCTGTTTTTAATCTGCCAATTTTAAATCCTAATTTCTGCAAAGACGGCGACAAGCCTTTTGCACTTGCTTCGCCTAAACGGCCAAATTCTAAATATTTAAGTCCTACCCAAATTCTTGCTTCTAATGATGTTCCTGTTGTTAATATTACGCAAGGAGCAAAGTATTCTAAACCAAATTCATCTTTTAACCCTTTAACTTCGCCATTTTCTACCAAAAGCTCAGACATTGTACACTGTTTTAAAGATAAATTTTCTTCACTTTCAAGCAGATTACGTACAAATCGCATATATTCTTTTTTGTCAGATTGAGCTCTCAATGCCCTAACAGCAGGGCCTTTAGATGAATTTAATATTTTAAGCTGCATGTATGTTGCATCTGCTGCAATACCCATAATCCCGCCCAGAGCATCAATTTCCCTAACAAGACAAGATTTTGCAGGCCCGCCAATTGCGGGATTACATGGCATTAATGCAATATTATCCATATTTAACGTGGCAAGCAAGGTCTTTGCGCCAAGCCTTGCACAAGCAACAGCTGCTTCACATCCTGCGTGTCCTGCTCCCACTACTATTACATCATACTTAAACATAGTTTTATTATATTCCAAAAAAATTGATTGTAAAAAATTTGACAAATATTCTTAATATATACTTATTTTTTCATGACAAATTTTTTTTGAGGTTTTATTATATAAGTGTTAATAAATTTTATATATGGAGATGGGGCAATTTTAGAGTCTGTGTTAAATAGCAATAATAATAAGATTTTTAAGGAAAGTACAAATTTAAGTTCACTTTCTTGTGATGATGATAAGTTTAGTTCATTAAGTATGTCTGCAATGCTTGCTAGAGGCGAAGTTCCTGATTCTCATAGACGCACTGCAGATAATTATATGGTAATAAAAAAAATATACGGAGCTCCTGTTGTTCAGCCAAGAATTAACAGTAAGGATAAAGCCCTGCTTGCTAAATATGATTTTAATTTGCTTGAATTCTCAACAATTAAGCAAATTAATGAGGAATTAGCTTTTCTTAAACGCTGGTCTATGTCTTTAGAAAAAAATTTGAGAAACGATGCTGATGAGATTATTCAAATTCGAGCAAAAGAGTTGAAATTTTTAGCAGCTTCAAGATATGTAAGTTTAACAAGTGAAATATACTGCGGGTATAAGGCGCTTGAAAGATATTTTGAAGAAATTTCTAAATACTAAAAATATGCTTTTATATTTTCAGCAAGATTTTCAGCAGTTTGAATTGCTGTTTTTTGAATTAATTCATTTGTCCAAAAATCAGCAGAGTCGATATAATCTTTAACAAGCTTTCTTGCATAACTGCCTAAAGCAACCCCTGAAATATTAACTGAGCATTCTTTTGCCAGTTTTGATGATTTTGAGTTTGTTCCGCCAGATAATATAAGAAAATTCGGCAAATTATTGCGCTGTATTAATTCGGCGAAAGCAACAGTCTGCAAAGTCGATTTATAATCATCCTCGCCTCCTGTCATTGGGTTTCCGTCTGCTTGTATGATTATATCTTCATTATTATCTATCATTTGCTTTAATATTGATATTATTTTTTCATCACCTATTTTAGAACGGTCAAGGCAAATACTTAAAACACCGTTATATATTGATTTTATTTTATTCCAGCCCTCAAGTATCATTTCTTCATTTTCGCTTGAGCAATGAAATTCAACGCAGTCAATTCCCTCGGATATCAATGGTAAAAGCATCGCATAAGGCTGTTTATATTTATGCTCAATAACAATAGAACCTCTGTTGCAGGCTTGCAGACATTTTAAGCAACCTATACATTTTCTCTCATCGACTGCAAATTTTTCGTCTTCATTATATATTGCATTTTGAGCACAAACTTTAACACAATTTCCGCAAAGAGTGCATTTTACTCCATTTATTACGGCTTTGCTTACGTGTATATCGTCACACAGCCCTATACTTACACATATAGCAGTTTCATTGTATTTGCCAGTTTTTAATATTCCATTTTTTGCTGCATCAATTACATCCTTTTTAGCGCAAACATCTATCATATTAAATCCTGCACTGGAAAATACATAAGCCAATTTTTCGACCTCTTTTATATCCTCATTTCCAGCTCCGCATACTAATTTTAAGCATTTGCGCTCATTTAATATTTTTTTCATCTTTTCCATAACATTATTATTATATAATAAATTTAATAAGGAGAAAGAGCATGAATACTTTAAATGCAGATAAATGTTTAGTTTTAATTATTGATATACAAGACAAATTAATAAAGATAGCTAAAGATGATAGTTTAAAAAACAATGCGATTGCAATTGCAAAAACAGCTCAGATATTAAATCTTCCAGTCATTATTACTGAACAATATCCAAAAGGCTTAGGCTCTACAATTGATGAGATTAAAACACTAAGTTTAAATGCTGATTATTTTGAGAAAACGACCTTTAGTATATTAAAAGATAATGAAATTAAAACTAAAATTTTAAATAAAAATAAAAAACAAATTGTTTTATTTGGAATAGAAACTCATATTTGTGTTCTGCAAAGCGCAATAGATTTATTAAATGAGGGATATGAAGTATTTATTGTTCAAGATTGCTGCTGTTCACGAAATGAAGATAACAAAAATGCTGCTATAAGACGATTAATCCACGCAGGGTGCACTATAGTAACAACAGAAATGGTTTTGTTTGAATTGATAGAGGGCTCTAAACATCCAAATTTTAAAGAAATTCAAGCATTAATAAAGTAGTTATTTTTTCTTTAATTTTTCATCGTTAACTAAATTTTGAAGCCGTTCATAAAGTTCAAAGTTTGTATGAAGTTCTTTTGAGCGTTTTTCTGCATATTTTATTAATTCAAAAATGTGAGGCGGAATATTATATCTGTTCTTAACATACCAGTTTTCCTCAATATCAAGAACGGTAGTATACAATCCCGCTTCGTAATTAGCTCTCATCCAGTTTTCAATTTCTTCGATTGTATCATTTATTCCTGGAATTATTATAAATTTGGCACTAACAAGGTATCTGCCTAAAAAAGTAGTTTGAAGTGCATATTTTCTTATTGTATCTCTTACTTTATCATAACAATCAACTTGTTTAATTTTTTTAAAAGTTTCTCTGCTCCCTGAATCAACAGAAACAACAACATAACCTCTTATTTCATTTATAGCTCTTGCCAAAGCAGGGCTGTATTTTATACCCGAGGTATGAACTCTTATTCCCCAAAAATAATTATCAAGAAAATAATTAACTAAATCTTCAAATTCATCTAAAATAGTAGGTTCACCGCCTCCAAAAGATATTATTCCGCCTGGGCGCAGTATTCCTTTTTCATTCATATCTTTTATTATAGGGAGTGCGTTGTACACTTTTTTCATATTAAAATCATCAGGATGTTGAGTTGCATAACAGTATATACATTTAGAATTACAAGTTGTCCAGTGGCTTAAATATATGTTGTTAATATATCTATCGCCTTCCCATTTTTTTTCCTCAAGCATAGGACAACCAATACAGCTTTTATTTATTTTGCCTTTTTTATGAAAACGTCTGAACATTTCTTTAACTTTAAATACTCTGTCCCAGTCTAAAATTTGACCTATGTAATTATTTCTTACTAAAGTATGTCCCCCGCCTTCATGCCCGCAATTACAGCACATGGCAAGTTTATAGCGAAAGAAAACAAGTCCATGTTCAATCCATGGACAGCTGTAATAATATCCTTCTTTTTTACTTAAATATCTTTCGTCATATATAAACATACTTACCTGCTTTTAATTTTATTATAGATATTATCTAACTTTGGAGTAAATTCTATATCATAATTATTTAATTTTGATAAATCCTTAGTAAAGATCAATAACTCTTTAATGTAATCTGGAATATTTCCGTTTAATTGTTCAAACCATTTATTTTCAATGTCAACAGAAAGTTTTTTTATTCCCATTCCTCTTGATAGCATAAACCAGTCAAGTATTTCTTTTTGATTATCATTAATTCCGTTTATTATTGTGTAGTTTAATATAACCCGCTTTTTTTTGCGATCATCGTATTGAAGATACCTTTTTATAACGGATACAGTTATATCAAATTTATTATAACCTTTAACTCTCTCATAAATATAAGGGCAGCCGCAGTCAAAAGATACAATAACCTTGGCAATTTTTTTATCTATAGCCTCTGCTATTGAGTGGCAATACCGCTGTGCGGAGGTTTTTATTGTTATATCCTTCATATCGGTATTGATAAAGTAATACATTAGTTTGTCAAATTCTGGATGAAGAGTTGCATCTCCGCATTCAAATATTATTTTTGTATTTTTTGAAATATATTTTTTATCAAATAATTCTTCTATTATAGGGAATATATCAAAATGATTTGTTATTGATAAATCGTCAACTTTAGCTTCATTGCAGTATACGCATTTTAAAAAACAAGATTTCCAATGACCTAATTCAACAAAATCAAAAGGCTGATTAATCTTATCTTTTAAAATATTTAAATCAAAATTAAATCCGTTGAAATCATCACAAATAAGTAATTCCCCGCCTTCATACTCATCAGATTTTATAAGGATTTTTCCGTCGTAAGAAAAAACTATACCTTTATTTAAAGATGATTTCCCAATCATTTTAATCTGTTTTCCCTGTCAATTTTTAAATTTGAAGCACGCTCATATAACTCGCAAGTGTCAATTCCATACTGTCTGTAACATTCAAATACAAAATCGCAAATTACATAAACATACTGAGGAATTTTTTTTCTGTGTTCTTTAAACCAGTTATCCTCAATATCAAAAGCAACATTAGTTATACCTGCTTCATAAGTTTTTTTCAGCCAGTTTTTAACTTCCGATAAGCTGTCATTGACTCCTGGAATAAGTACAAATTTTGTTCTAATAAGTCCGTTTTTAGTTTTTGCATACTTCGCAAGGTTTTTCCACACTTGATCATAGCAAGGAACTTGTTTAATTTTTTGATAAACTTCAGAAGTTCCTGAGTCTACAGAAGTAATTAAAGTAATCTTACCAAGTTTTAACCCTTTTTCAATAGCAGATGAATATTTAATACCGTCAGAGTGTATTCTTATGTTATAAACATCATAATCAAGAAGTAAATATACCAGTTCCTCAAACTCTTTTAAAATAGTAGGTTCTCCGCCGCCAAAAGTAATGGTCGCATTTTTAGATAAGACTTTTTTATCAATCATATCTTTAATTACGGGGTATATGTTATATGTTTTATTGGCATTAAAGAACTTTTTATCTTTTTCAGTATAACAGTATATACAATTGCAATTACAGTGAGTAAAATGTCCTATTAAAACTTCATCAATGTAATTATCTGAATTCCATTCATTTTCTTTTAAATAATAACAGCCTGTACATTTTTCAGGTACAATACCGTTTTTAATGTTTTCTCTCATGATTTTGCGGTTAGCAAAAATTTCATCCCAATTAATAAGCTCGCCGTGGTAATTATTAATCTGCATAATATTTCCGCCGCCAGGGTGCGAGCTTATACAGCAGATTTGCACCGAGGTAGAAAAAA
>CANQRT010000013.1 GCA_947626325.1 Candidatus Gastranaerophilales bacterium
TTTTTAACGGCGCATATTTTCTTGTATTATTTATCCCCCATATTGAATAAGGAATAGTGCCATATACCTGCGAAATTATAAAATTCTCATAAAAATAATTCGGATTTGAATTTTTTAATTCAATAAAAAATTTGTTTATATAATAATTATTAAACAAATTAGGTAATACAAAATTAACTTTTTTATTGAAAAATTTTAAAAACATAAACTTATAATATCATATCAATACGTTGTACACAGCAATTTTATGAATTATAATTTAAAAATGATTAACACAGATTTAATAAATAAAATATTTAAAAATTCATATATTGAAATAAATACAAATCATAATGAAGCATTAAATGTTTTTGAAAATTATATAAAAAAGAGCGGGGAATATATACCTGCACTTATAAATTTTGACACTCATTCAGATGTATATATAAACATAAAAAATGGTACAGCAACAATAGCAAACTGGGTTAATTTTTGTTTTAACACATACAAAGTAACTGAATTTTATTGGATTATCCCAAATTATATTACGCAAAATGCAGAATACAAAAATATATATCAGCAAAAAACAAACTTAAATAGCGGGGCTTTTCGCAGTTTTGACAATATTGATTTAGACCTTGATAACATAACAAAAGAGCAGCTTTTATTTGATAATAATACAAACGAACTGATTTCAATAACCAAATTAGAAAGCATAAATAAAAAATGCAAAATGTTTAATATGCCTGATATAGAAAAACAGCTTACACATTTAATCCCGATAGATATTAATATTTTAACACTATCAAACCTAAACAAATTAAAAGGAAAAGAAGTTTTATTGAGCGTAGATGCTGATTATTTCTGCAATTCAGGATTTGATACAACGAATAGAATTAATAATAAAGATATAACGGAAAATGAATTAACTGATAACATAAATTTATTCATTGAAAAATTATCAGAAAGCGAAATAAACCCTATTGCGGTATCATTAACATATTCCCCAATATACATTCAAAAGAAATACTATAAAAATATAGAACAGTTTTTTAATGCAATAAAAGAAGCAGGAAAAAATTAATTATTCATCCTTTTCTTTATCACTGACTTCCTTAACAATAATAGTTTTAAGTGCTTTAGCGCCTATATAAAGAGCAGTACCTAGAGCAATTACAGCACCTGCACTGTTTAAAAAGGAAAGCCCAAAAGCACAGGTAAGTGCAGCTGCGATAATTCCAACTTGAAACGCTGTAGAAGATTTATTAGTTTGTTTTGCATCTTGACGAGCTTGAGCTGCCATATCAGGTTTTGTCTCTTTTACCAGTATATCCTGCGTCATATTATTCATTGAAGAAAATGACGGTGCTTGCTTTACTACGTTAGACTCAAAAAGTTTTGGAGATAATGACTCTATTTTAGCAATCTTACTTTAAACTTCAAAAATATCACGTGTTAATTGACTATCAAGTGCAACTCTGTCAGTACTTCTTCTATCTTGTCCGCTTCTTCGCTCTATTGCAACAGGAATATTGCGCTGACGTCTATCTTGACTGCGCTGATACTGCGGATATAATCTTGTTATTCTGTTTAATTCCATTTTTAACCTGCTTTTATTATAAAGCAAAACTTGATTTTTTTTGCCAATAGTTTTATGTAAATATTTATTAAACCTAACAATTTTTTTATTAATAATTAATTTTAACCAGCATTAATTTAAATATGAAAATACAAAATAATAATTTTAATATAAACTTTTCTTCAATAAATCATGATACAAACGCACAGACAGCTTCAAATTCAAGCACATCAACTTCAATAGGACTGCCTGCTGTTAATACTATAGGTGCATCGCTTGTTAATTCCAACATGCCTATTTCTTATACAAAAATAGCAGAAATTCCCATACCAAATATGGAAGAAAAAGCAAGCGTATTTAAACTGGCAAACGGGCAAAAGGTCGTAATTCTACCCAAAAAAGGCCCTGCTTATGTTAAAACAACATTCAATGTAGGCTCTTTAAACGAAACTGAAAATATAAGAGGAATAAGCCATTTTATAGAGCATAATCTTTTTAACGGAAGCAAGGGGCTTACCCCTACAGAATATAAGAAAAGAGTATATGAAGCAGGCGCTTATACAAATGCCTCAACAAGCTATGATAAAACAGATTATTATATAGCATTGCAATTACTTGACGATAATTCTCTTGAAAATGCTATTAAACTTAATGCTTTACAGACTCAATTCCCCACTTTTCCACCTGAACAAATTGAAAAAGAAAAAGGGCCTGTAAACTCTGAAATTGATGTTTATTTAGATAATATTTCTGATGTTGCTTCAAGTAGAATGCTGAAAAATCTTTTTGGAGTTAATACTAATTCTACTAATTTTATTTTAGGCACGCATGATAATATAAATGGATTTACTCAAGATAAGCTTTTTGACTATTTTAATACTTGGTATACACCCGATAATGCAGTAACGGTAATCACAGGTGATGTTGATGTTAATGAAACAATCAATCTGGTTTCTAAATACTATAATAAGCAGGGTGATTATTCCAAAATACAAAACCGCCATTATGAACCTATTAAATATATTGATAAACCAATCAGAGAAGATATAATTCAAAAAGGTTCGCCTGTATCAGAAGTATCTCTTGGATTTGCGATTAAAGAAGGAACATCAAAGCGAGATTTATGTGCAATAGATTTATTAAAAAAGATTTTAACATCACCTGAATCAAGACTTTCAAAGGCACTTGAAAAATACGGAATAAAACCCAGCTTCGCAATAGAAGCTATGCAAAATAAAAAGGATGGAGCAAAAGCACTTTATACATCTATTACTCTGCCAGAAGATAAAGTTGAAGAAGTTTTAAAAATTTTATATGAAGAAATTAACTATATAGCTAATAATCCGCCCTCATTTACAGAATTTGCAAATGCACAAAATTCATTAATAGACTCTTTAAATAATATTGGTGAATATTCTGAAGACATTAATGCAGTACTGACAAGCGCCTGCCAATACGGCGAATATGATTATATTCAAAGTTTAATGCAAAATTATCAAACTCTTACACCTTATGAAATAACTTCGGCAGCAAAAAAATTCATGGACTTAACAAAAGCCTCTATTTGTGTTGCACATGCCGATAATACTCCTTTGCAAACAATTAATAACAACTATAATGCGCAAAAAACCAAACAAATTTCTTTCGGTAAAGCAAGTACAAACACGGATATTAAAGCCCAAGAATATAAATTAGGGAATAATATTGAAACAATAGTCGTTAATGGTAATATGGCAGGGAAATCCGCATTATGTATGTCTATAGAAACAGATACACTAAAATCTGCCCCAGAAAGTGCTTTATATATTTTAAGCGAAATGCTTAATAGAGGCAGTGCTATAAGAGGTTATGACAATTACAACAGTGAACTGTGCTCTAAGAATTTGTTATTAAAATTCAGTGTCGGAACAGACGGAATATCTGTAATTTCTAAGTTTAATGATGATAAAATTCAAGATACACTTTCATTAATAAAAGAAGTTTTAAACAGTCCTAATTTTAACGAAGGGGATTTTGAACAAATTAAAAGTAATTATAGAGATATTTTATTAACAAGAAATAAATCGGCATCAACAAGCTTATTAAAGAGCTTATTCCCCGATATCCATTATTTTGACACAGTAGAAGAACAACTCAAGGAACTGGATAAATTAACATTAACAGATATAAGAAATTTATACGCACAAATAATGAACAACTCACAGTGTGAAGTTACATACACTGCTCCTGTAGATAAAAAACCATATTTAACTGATATTTTAAATTCACAATTATCACAAGGCATGGGTGTATTTCAAAATGCAATAGTAAACAGAAGCCAAAATACACATGTTTATAAACCAAATACAGAGCCAAAAATAATAGCACAAGCAGAAGATAATACACAGGCACAAATAGTTCAAGGTTACATATACCCAAGAACATATAATATAGAAGATAAAGCAAAAATAATGCTGTTAAATATTATTTTAGGCGGGAGCATGTCCTCAAGGCTATTTAGCGATTTAAGAGAAACACAAAAACTTGCATACAGCGTAAATTCATCATTACTAGAACAAAATGATGCAGGAGTAATCATGCTGCATACAGGAACAACTACAGACTCACAAATTCCAGGACAAGAAACATTTGATAATGCAGCTAAAGCTATATTAGGATTTAATAAAAATGTTGAATTGCTTAAGTCAGAGTCTGTAACTGCTCAAGAGCTTAATTATGCTAAGAAAATTTTAAAAACAGAATTACTAAATTCAATTGAAACTAATTTAGGATTGACAACTCAATTTCACGGAGATAGGAACTCGGCATACGGTACAAAAGAATTTGAATTATTTTTAAATGCAATAGATAAAGTTAGTATTGAAGATATAAAAGCAGCAGCAAATTATGTATTCCAAAATCAACCTATTACATCAATTGTTGCAAGCCAAAAAACACTTAAGGCTTTAAATTTACAATAAAAAAACGGCGGATTAACCTCCGCCGTTTTTTATTTTTTAATTTTTATTTTTTTAAGAATTCAGGAATATCAAGAATATTATTAGCGAATTCAGCAGCCTCTTGTTTTGTAACTTTAGGAGCTTGAGGAGTCAAACCACCAGTTCCAAATAAATCTAAAGCACCAAGAGATTTAGCTTCTTGTTCTTGTTGATTAAACCTATCAATTTCGCCTTTCTTTAATTCAAAACCAGTTGCAATAACTGTAATTTGAATTTCGCCTTGAATTCTGTCATCAATAACAGCACCGAAGTGAACAGTTGCATCTTCAGATACAGCATCATGTATAACTTGAGCAGCATCTGTTACTTCATATAATGTCATATCAGGGCCGCCTGTAACATTCATAATAATACCAGAAGCACCATTTATTGAAGTTTCTAACAATGGTGAATTAATAGCTGATTTAGCAGCTTCTAAAGCTCTGCCTTCACCAGTACCGCGGCCGATACCCATTAATGCAGAACCAGATGATTCCATTACACTTCTTACATCTGCAAAGTCAACATTTATCATACCAGGAACGGTTATGATATCAGATATACCTTGAACACCGCGGAGTAATACTTCATCTACAACTTGGAATGCTTCACGCATTGTTGTTCTACGGTCAACAACTTCTAATAATTTATCATTAGGTATAACAATTAAAGCATCAACTGTTTCTTTTAATTTTTCCAAACCTTGAATAGCTTGGTTCATTCTTTTTTTGCCTTCAAAGCTAAAAGGTTTAGTAACAACACCAATTGTTAAAGCACCTAATTCTTTAGCAATTCTTGCAACAACAGGAGCAGCACCTGTACCAGTTCCACCGCCCATGCCTGCAGTTACAAATACCATATCAGCTTTTCCGATAGCGTTAACGATTTCATCTCTAGTTTCTTCAGCTGATTTTTCACCCTTTTCAGGATTTCCGCCAGCGCCTAAACCGTTTGTCAATTTGCTTCCAATTCTTATTTTATGTTCAGCCAATGACATTTCAAGCACTTGAACATCAGTGTTCATAGCCCAAAATTCAACACCGCCTAAACCAGCTTTTATCATTCTGTTAACAGCATTACCGCCGCCACCGCCTACACCTATTACTTTAATATCAGCAGGAGTACCGCCTGTTAATTGTGTAGTTGAATCGTTATTACTTGTTTCTCTTTTGCCAAAGATATCAGGAACAAAATTTTCCACTTATGCGCCCTCTTTTTTTTCTATTACTTTTTGGTGCATTTACGGACTTTCGGAAGTCAGTTATTAAACTTTCAGCCCGTCCCACTATATACACTTTTTTGAAACCTGTGAGCCAGTATGACATGTTTGCCTAAGTGACTCGTTTCTCGTATAGTCTGCGAAACCCTTGCAACCTGTTTGCCTGTGTTAGCCGTAATTCGTACGGTCTGCGAACCCGTTCATCTGCTCAGTCTGTGAACCCGTATGGTCTGTGTGGTCTGCATAACTTATGTGGTTTTTGTAGTGTGTAGCTGTGTTGGGGGCGGGGGAGTACCCTTTTTTGCACCCTTTCATATCCCGACTTGCCAATTGTACATGGTTTTCGTCGTATATAAACATAGTATTGTAAAATTTTTAAATAGTAAAGAAAAAAACTTTTAAATATTATAGAAAATTAATATATGTTTAGAAACCTTGCTGTGACTTGCCGATAATATTAGCTGCAGCCGTTAAATTCTTTGCTATATCGGAATACAGCTCTTCTTCTTCGCCTTGAGCTACAACAGCATTTATCATTTCGTCTACATTTTCTTTTATATTAGCAAGCTCTGTTAGCGTATTTTGAAGTTTTTTTGTCTGTTTTTTTAAATAAAAATAATTTAAACCAGGAATTTTTGAAATAAAACGGTTTACGGATTTTTTCAACTTTTTAAAAAAACTGTCTTTTACTGTAATAAAGAAGTTTTCGGGATTTTCTTCATTAGATGAGTCCAAAACATTATCTACAGCAAAAAATTCGCTGTCTGTTGCATTAAGTTTTTTATTTTTCCTTTTTCCTCTGATACGTGCATTTTCCGCTTTATCAGTAGGATTTAGGGCATGCTCCGATGAAAAAATATTTGTTTGATAAGACCTTACATCTTCATCTATTGCCATATTTATTGTATTTCCCGTGTTTTTTTGATAAAAATTTACGGGTTGATTTAATCCATTTGCACTTATTTCCATAAGATAATATTTCCCTATGGTAAAATTATAAATGCGAATTTATTATTTGTTACCGTTTATTTATATGATTTTATCTAACTCGGGATATTTTTGGGTTAATTTTTCTTTTTCTTCACTATCCATTTGAGTTTTTTTAAGCGCTTCAACCATATTTTCATAGTATTCATGCTTATATTCATCTTTTATCATGCTGTAATAATAAAGCAGATTATGGACTTTATAAGTAAGAAAATCAAACCTTAAAGGTTCAAATGTTTTTGTATCTTTCATTAATTGTTCTACGATATTAAATATTTCTATATGGTCAATAAGCCGTCTGTTATTGTCGGATAAAACGGAGCCTTCTCTATTAAACCTGTAAACATAAAGTTTTTCACGAATAAAGAATATCCGCTCCGCTGTTAAAAGAGTTCCGAATATAACTTTATGGTCCTCAAAATCCAGACCTTCGGCAAATTCTATATTATTTTTATCAAATAATTCTTTTGTATAAAGCTTATTCCAAACACACATAGGGTATTTAAAGGGCGATAAATCACGCCAATTAAATATTTTGTCCGTAGGTATAATATCAAAATTAGCATCAATAAAGTAAGGAAAAGGAGTATTTACTTTATTTCCCTCATCAAAGCCGTCAGGCATACACATTGCGATATCAAGATTTTTTTCTTTTATTAGAGAATATAACCTTTCATACATATTCGGCTTAACCCAATCGTCGGGGTCAACAAAACCTATGCACTCACCTGAGGCAAGCCTTAAACCGTCATTGCGCGCTGCACCTGTTCCTTTATTTTCTTTGTGTATTACTTTTATTCTGTTGTCTTTAGATTTATATTCTTCAAGTATTTCATAGCTGTCATCGGTTGAACCGTCATCTATGCAGATTATTTCTATTTCTTTTAATGTCTGATTAATTAAGCTGTCTAAGGATTGCCTTAAATATTTTCCCACGTTATAAACGGGCAGAATAACGGATACTTTCGGTTTAACTTCATATTTAACCTCTTGAAGCGCAGGCTTTTGCTCTTTTTGCTCCTTTTGAATTTTTGATGTAAAAAGTTTTTTCCCTGCTTTAATTAATTTTTTATACGGTTTTAACTGTTCCTCGTAGTATCTTTTTTGTTCTATTAATTGATTTGAGAGGATTTGCGTTTCAGTATTAAGTTTTTCGCTCAGCGCTGATATGATTTCTTCGTAACCTTTTTTTAGCTCTTGAGTTTTTTCTTTTAAATTATTTTCGTGCCAATTTTCGGTTTCTTTTTGACGTCTTATTATTTCTTCTTCATACCAGTTTTTTTGCGACAGCAGTTCTTTTTCATAATATTCTTTTACAGCTTCTTTATCCTGAGTATTTTTTACGTTGTAATACTCTTGTAATTCCTTTTTTAATTGGGATTTTTCATTTTCAAAATCAGTTAATAACTTTGATTTTTCGTATTCAAATTTAGATTTTAAAAGTTCAATTTCACTTTCGTAAAATTGCTTTTGAGATTTTAAATATTTTTCATCGAAGTTATCCATAAATTTTTTAATTCTTTTTTACTGATTTTTTCAATTTGTTTTGAAGCTGTTCGAGTTTTTTATATGCCTTAAGTAATATTTTAACCAATAAATATTTATTTTCATAATAATTTTTTTGCTCGTTTAAAGCCTGCATAAAATGCTGTTTTTGCTCCTTTAATTTCCATTCGTAATCGGCGGTCAGTTTTTCTTTTACCTGCCTTACTGATTCAGCCTGCCATTTTTTCAGTTCATATTCCTGTTTAATCATTTTTTGATTAAATTCGCATTCTAAAACGGCAGACTGCTCTTGAAGCCTGCGAGTTACTTCTTTTAAGCGTTCTTCTTCGCTAAAGTTTTTCCACCATTCTTCTATCTGACGTTTTTCCTGCTCGCTTTCGCGTTTATACTGTTCAAGATAGTCTTTAATCGCTTTTATATCAAGATTACATTTATGCTCTGCGGCTTTTATTCTCTTGTTTGAGGTTTTATATTTTTCAATTAAAAAATTCCAAAATCCATAATAATCACGTGAAATTATATTGCAATATTCATCGTAGCAATAACCGACTTTTAAGCTCTCTTTTTGCTCCTCAGTTAAATTTAAACCGATAAACATTTCGCGCATGCGGTTATAATATTCTTCATAATATTTATCTTCAAGCAGAGTATAGCGGTGAAATATATCATCAATAAGCCATCTTAAAATTTCGTTTTGCTTTTCGGGGAAAAAACTTGCCTGTTGTAATATACTGTATGTTAATTTTGCCATATCTATTCGGTCATAGACTTTTTTATCAGAGTTTTGCATTGTTGAAAAACTCATATTTCGGCGGTAATAATATAAACTTTCCCAAAGTATATTTATTTTTTCGGCTTTCAAATATGTTTCAAAGAAAAACGGCATATCTTCATAAATATAGCCCTCGCTGAACTTTACTCCAATTTTTTCTAAAAATTCACGTTTATATATTTTATTCCACAATACTACGTTAATATTTAAAATTTCATCTTTTGTATCTTCGGGAGAAAATACGCTATCACCGTATTTTTCAAGCGATTTTAAAGAATATAAGTCGTCCGTATAAAATTCCTGTGACTTATCATCATACAATTGAGCCATGCACATTGTTATATCGGTATCCGCTGATTTTGCCTTGTTATACATTTTTTCAAACATATCAAGCTCTACCCAATCATCAGCGTCTACAAAGCCTATATATTCCCCCGAAGCTATTTCAAGTCCCAAATTTCTTGCATAAGATTGCCCCGATTCCTGCTCCGTATTTAAAAATTTTATTCTTTTATCCTTTTTAGCATACTGCATTACTATTTCTTTGCTGTTATCGGTTGAAGCGTCATTAATACAGATTATCTCTATATCCTCTAATGATTGATATATCAAGCTTGTAAGGGCTTTTGATATGTACCGTTCCACATTCCTGTACGGCATTATTACCGATACTTTAGTCATTGTCGTTCAATTTCTCCAGCTTTGAATACTTAAAAGGCAGTTTGAATTTTATCTTTTTTAATATACTTACATGCAGTTTATCATTACTGTAGTATATATCAAAAATATTAGGATTTTTCTTAATTTTCGTTATATGTTTTTTATATTTTAAATAATAAAATCCATTTTCTTTATATATTATCTCCATTATTTTATACATTAATTTCATTTTATATTTTTGAAATTCATAATAACGGATTGAGTTTCGTTTTATGTTGCAAAACAAGTAATAATTATACTTAAAAGCACCTTTTACTATTTCGGGCGGAAAAAGTTTATCATTAGCAAGTGAGCTTTTTGCATTTATTTTATTCATAAATGCTTTTTTATATTTAGGATTTAAGTGTTCAAATCGGTAAACAAAATCTTCAACTTTTTTTCTGAAAAATATATATTTCACGTCATCATAATCACTGATTTGCTTAAGTGAATTATACATAAGCTCTGCAACGTCTATAATATCAAGGAACTGACTGCCCGCCTTTTGAACAATTGAACCTTTTCGGTTAATTCTGTAATAATACAGAAAATCTCTTACAATAGAAACTCTTGTTGTTTTAAAGAATATAGAAAAGAAAAATGGGCCGTCCTCAAATATTAAGCCGTCGGGAAATCGAGCATTACATTCATCTATCAAACTTTTTCGGTACAGCTTATTCCAAGCCATAACGCAGACATCCATTAAAAAAGGTTTTGTATCTTTATAACTAAATGCTCTATTGTCAAAAGTTTCATCAAAAAATCCCAAAGTATAATACGGGTTAGAATCATCAATTATTTGCCTGCTTTCATCATATTGATGAACCGCACAAATCGCTATATCGGTATTTAGTGCTGTCATGCTGTTATAAAGTTTTTCCAGCATTGTTTTATCAATCCAATCATCAGAATCAATAAAACTAATAAACTTACCTTTTGCGACCTTTAACCCTGCATTGCGCGCAGAGGATAATCCGCCGTTTTCTTTATCAACTATTTTTATTCTGCTGTCTTTATTTTTATATTCCTCTAATATTTTTCTTGAGCTGTCCGTGGAACCGTCATTTACGCAGATTATTTCCGTATTGGCAAAAGTCTGCGCTAGTATTGTATCCAAGCAATTACAAAGATACTTTTCTACATTATATACGGGAACAATTACGGATATTTCGGGTTCTTTCATACTAATCTCGAGGCTCCAGCTTTGAATATTCAAATTTAAAACTGAATTTTATTTTCATAAACAATACCACGTATATTCTGTCATTTTCATACCAAATATCATACAAATTCGGTCGTTTTTTCAGTCTTAAAATAAGTTTTCTGTATTTAAAATAGTATATATTTTCTTCCGTATAAAGAATTTGCATTACTTTATACATTAATTTTACAATAAATTTATCATAGTGATAAAGGATAATATTACATCTTTTTCTTATGTCAAATAAGCGTTTGCGGACTCTTGATGCTTTTTCGTCAACAATATTAAAATCAAAAATACTGCCGTCAAAAAGAAAATCTTTCGTTCTTAATTTTTTTGAAAACCGCTTTTTATAAAACATATTTACAAGTTCATAGCGATAAACTATATCATCAATTTTTCGGATGTAAAATTCATTTTTTATATCGTTAAAACAAGGCAAATTCTTAATAGAGTTATACATTAACTCAACAACATCAATAATATCAAGAAAATGTACTCCGCCTTTTTCTACGATAGAGCCTTTACGGTTAATTCGATAGTTATATAAAAAATCTCTGACTATAGAAACACGTTGTGCCTTAAAGTAAATTGAAAAGAAAAACGGACCGTCCTCAAATATTAAGCCGTCAGGAAAACGGGCATTATATTTATCCAAAAAACTTTTTCGGTACAGCTTATTCCACGCCATAACGCAAACATCCATAATAAACGGCAGAGTTTCCTTATAGTCAAATGCACGGTTATCAAAGGTTTTATCAAAAAACGACAAATTAAAATACTTTTGACTTTCGTCGCTTTGCGCCTTTTGCTCATCATATAACCTTACCGCGCATATTGATATTTCGCTGTTTAATTCAGTTATATTTTTATAGAGCTTTTCAAGCATTGTATTTTCAATCCAATCATCAGAATCAACAAAGCTGATAAACTCACCTTTTGCCTTATCAAGCCCATAGTTGCGCGCAGAAGATAATCCGCCGTTTTTTTTATCAATTATTAAAATCCGAGAGTCTTTATTTTTATATTCTTCCAAAATTGTCCTTGAATTATCTGTTGAACCGTCATTTACACAGATTATTTCAAAGTCTTTAAATGTCTGCTCAATTATTGAATCAAGACAATTTTTTAAATATTTTTCCACATTATAAACAGGAACTATTACGGATATCTTGGGCATTTAAGCTTAACCCCGCTCTTGCAAAATTTCTTCTTTTAATTTTGCCAGTTTCTCGTTCATTTTTTCACTCATTTCACTGTAGATTTTCGTTAATTCAGAGTAAAACATTGTATTCATTTCGTTTATGCGGGTATAAATCTGCTCAATATCTTCATCTCTGCTAGAATTTTCTTCGCTATTTGACGGAACTTCTTTTATTTGAACTTGATTTTTAAGTTTTTCATTTACTTCATTTATTTCTCTGCCGATGCGCTCATGAAGCTCCTGTTTTGCGTTTGCATTTAATGACTCCGTGTATTTATAGTTATTTGTAATTTCTTCATAAACCTTATTTATTTCCTCGCCTTTTTTATTAATTTCGGCATTTATGTAATCGTATATCTTTGTAATATCACCATATATCATATCTTTTAATGAATTAACGGAGTTTTTAAGCTCATTAGATAGTGTTTGAGCTTCATTTTGCGAGTAATTTCGATTTTCATAAATTGTTTTTTCAAGCTGATTAATTCTGCTTACAATTTCATATTCTTTATTATTTATTGTTTCTATAGCTGTTTTAGCGCCTTTATCAATAGAGGTTTTAATATAATTTTCGTAGTTTTTAACAATATCGGTCAATTGAGCGCAATATATTCCGAGCTTGCCTTGTATTATTAAATCTATTATTGCGCTGTTTTCAAGGTATTCTCTTTTATATATTTTTCCGTTTTCAATATTTAATTTTTCACCTGAATTAAAAAGCACTTCGGGCGTTATTCCGCCATGAAAACTTTCATATATAACCTGCTCAGGCGCTATAAAACATATATAATCACCCTGCGCTAAAGATAGCGCCATTGATTTAGCTTTTTCTAATTCAATTTCACTGCCAGTATTAATAAGTTTTACCCGCTCATCACTTTGAGAAGCACTTTGCACCAGTTCTTCCGATTTATCATTTGAGCCGTTATTTACGCAAATAAGCTCATAATCATCAAACTTTTGGTTTAATATACTATCAATACAATTTTTTATTGTATCTTGAGCATTTTTATATATTACAATTATTGATACTTTTGGTTTTGTCATATACTATCTCTTTTTGGCTTTTTCCCATAATTTTTGAAAAATATTTTTTTTGCTTTCCAATAACATCTGCTGTGTTTCTTTAAGTTTATTTTCCATTGAAATTAATTTATTTTCGTATTTAATCCTCTGGTCATTTAATTTATTTTCAAACTCATTGCGCAGTTCATTTATAAATTTATTTTGCGAGTATTCCAAATTATTTTGAACCTCTGTTAGGGTTTGCGAGTCTGCTTTTTCGTTTAACAGTTCTTTTAATGCCTCATTTTCAGATTTTCTTTCATTTAATAATTTATAGATTTCGTCTGATTTATAATTCAATTTTTTATCAAAATCACTGCTGTTTTCATTAAGCTGTTTAAAAGTTTTAGCTAATTCTGAATTTGTGTAAGTATAAATTTCACCCACCCTTAAATTAATCTCATTATTTATAGTTTGAGATGAGTCATTGATTTTTTCATTTAATTTTGCTTCAAGCTGATTAACTTTTTCTGCCGAATTATTTTCCGCTTTTTCATATTGGTGGTCAATATAAGAATAAACATTGTCTTTTGTCTGATTTAAGTTAGCATTTATTTCATCAGATTTTTGATTTATGAATATATATAAATCGTCTTTTGTTTTATCTTGATACTCAACGGTTTCATCTATTCTTTGATTTATGTATGTATACAAATCATCTTTTACATTATTTTGATACTCACGTACAGATTGAGTTTCAAAAGCAATTTTTTCATAAATGTTTGTTAGCTCATTTTGATGAGATTGTATTGTTTGATTTATGTCATCACGAATATTATTTGTATATTCGTAATTTTTAGTTATTTCTTCATAAACATTCGATATTTTCTCATCCGTCTGCGCATTGAAATAATTTAATCCGTCATTTATTTCTTTATTAAGCCAATCAGTTGAAGCTGTTATTTTTTCCGTTAATAAATTTAAACTTTGCTCGGTATTTTTTAAAATACTGCGTTTAGCTTCATTTACTATTTTTTCGGTATATTTATAATTTTTGTTAATGTCAGTGTATATATTGGAAAATCGGTTATCCAATTCATTCTTTGGAGTAATTTGAGATAAAAGCCTGTCTTCAACCTCGTGGATATCTAAATATTCATTAAATACCTTTTGATTAAACTCCTCAAAAGTTGACTGCATTACTAACAGGTAGCCCTTAAAATGGTAAACCGATTTCCAGTATTCATCTTCTAAGTTTTCTATTTCAAGACTCTCAAAAACTTTTTTCATGCCAAAAAAGAACTCGCGGTGGCAATTTTCTTTTAAAAGAGTGTATCTGTGGAATAAATCATTAATAATCCAGCCTTGTATTTTCTTTTTTTCACTATCCAAATAAGGAGTATTTTTAACCTTATCATAAGTCAAAGAAACCATGGGGATACGGTCTAAGACTCTGCTATTCATCTGGCGCATGGTAGAGGTTCTGCGGTTGACTCTATAGGCATAAAAGTCTTTCCAAATAATTTTTATTCTGCTTGCTGGCAGGTATGAAAAATAGAAAAACGGTAAATCTTCATAAATATAGCCCTCGGGAAACTTTGCACGTGTCGATTTTAAATACAGTGCATTATACAGTTTATTCCATAACGCTACATTTATATCCAGAATTTGTTCTTTTGTATCTTCTGCGCTAAAAATACTATCCGCAAAGCCTTTTAGCGGGGCAAGTGAATAATAATCAGACTCAATACGTTCTTTTGTAATATCATCAAACTCATGAGCCATGCACATTGTGATTTCCGTGCAGTATTCAACAGCTGTATTATAAAGCTGTTCAAACATATCAGGGGTTATAATATCATCAGAGTCAACAAATCCGATATATTCCCCTTTCGCACTTTCAATTGCACGGTTTCTGGCATAGCCCTGCCCTTGCCTTGTCGGAATTTCAATTAACTTTATCCTATTATCTTTTGCCATGTAATCTTTTACTATTTGAGCGGAGTTATCCTCCGAGGCATCATTTACCATAATTATTTCAATGTCCTCAAGAGTCTGCGCAACAACAGAACGTAAACATTCATCAATATAATTTTCTACATTATTAAATGGTATTATTATTGATACTTTTGGCATTATTTTCTCACTTCGTCAATTCATCCCTTAATTCGGCAACAATTTTTTCTGTGTATTTATAATTTTTTGATATTTCTTCGTATATCAGATTTATTTCATTATTTTTCTTTTCAATTGCCTCATTAACGTAATCGTAAACCGTCGGAAATACCTGCTGTGTTTTTTCTTCTATCGCTTTATTTATATTATCATAGATAGAATTCATCGCTTCTGTTATTCTGTCATTTATCATTTTATTAACATTGTCATAAATGGAAGCACATGTTGTTTGTATTGCATTTTCAATTGTTTTATTTACATTGTCATAGATAGATGAGCAGGTTTCTTCTATACTGCTTTTTACTGTTTTATTCACATTTTCATATATAGAAGCGCAAGACTTTTGTATCCCGCCCTCAATTGTTTCATTAATATTGGAATATAAAGAGTCGCAAACTTCTTTCGTCTTTTTCTCTATTGCATTATTAAAATCAGAATAAATTGACTCACAAATCTCTTTTGTCTTTTTCTCGATTGCGTTATTAAAATCGGAATAAACAGTATCGCATACCTGCTGAGTTTTTTCTTCCAGGGATTTATTTATATTATCGTAGCTTTTAATACTTACTTCCTGCACCTTTTTTTCAAGTGTTTCATTAACGTAAGTATATATTTGCGGAACTTCCTCATCTAACCGCTTTTTTAAATACTCTACAGACTCATTAGTAAACCCGTATATTTTATTGACTTCGCCATACAGTTTTTTTAAATCTTCATCGGTTGCATTTATTAATATATTGGTAGTTGTTCCGCCAATATTGTTTTTTAACGATTTACCAAACGAATTTTGCCTGTATTCCAATATTTTAGGTGCATATTTGGTATAGGTTAAATAATAGTAATAACAATCATAAACGGGATGTTCAAAAGGCATAAGCCATGGTTTAAATCTGCCAGATAAATGCAAAATTGAAGTATCTGAAAGACTCTTTACTTTTACTTTGTCGTAAAGGAAGAACTGAAAGTTCCATTTTTCATCAAGTTCCTTTATTTTTCCGTCAAGAACACAGTTAATAATATCCTGATCCTGCCATAAGATTATATCTTTATGTTTTTTTCCGAACTCAAACAGCTCAGTGCTTATTGCATTTTCACGCCAATAATCCAAATTTATAAGCATTACTCCCGCATTAAAGTATTTTTTTATATTGAGTCTTTTAGACTCCTTTTCTGTTTCCACATCTAAAACCATTGCTGCGGGTGAATTTTTTATATCTGTATTAAATAACTCCTCTAACGAGGTTCTTACTATAACATCACAATCTAAATATAAAATTTTATCCGTTTTAGGCAGAACCTCGGGCAGTAAAAATCTAAAATACGTAGGCAGAGTAACATGATAATTTTTATAGTGCTTATTATTATCCTTTAACATCGGGCAGGAGGAAAAATCTTTTGACTCCATTTTTATATATTCAATATTAAAATCTTTAATATTTTTTAATAATTCAATGTCAGATTTGTCACTCTTTTTTAATCCGCCGTCAAGTACGTATATATTGATATTATCTTTTGCACAAGCATTTTTTAATATTGAAACAAGAGAAACACAGAATTGTTCAATATAATTTTTATCAAGACTATAGCAAATATTGTATTCTGACATCTTATTCTCCTTTGCGGATATGTTAGAATTGTACTATACATACACAAAAAAAAACACTTATGTAATAATAATTAAAGTATTTAAAAAAAATGCCGATTATATATGTGGAAAAACAGGCAGTAAAATGGAAACAATTGAAGATAGTGATTTAAAAAAAGTCGGACTTGAACTGATGTTTTTAACCCCTGAAAAATGCAGGTGTTCAGAGGGGATTTCTGCTGTAGAATTATCTAAATCACTTGATATACCTTTAGATACAGTAAAAAAGAAACTTAAAATATTGTTAGATAAAGAAATAATAAGAGTTTACGGAATTAATCCAAAATTATGGAAATTTGATGAATTTAAGTTCCAAAAAATGGATGAAGATGATGAAGTCTACAGGCTTTTATGCAATTTTGACGATGTCGATTTTGACAGGTATTTTTCTTATAATTAATTTTTGTCATTTTAAATTTTTAATTTAAATTTTAATTTAAAATTTTTTAAAAATAATACGATATTCATCGGATACTACGTTTCTTTTTCACTAACCTCAACCAAAGGTTTCGTAACTCGCTTCGCTCAAACAGACGAAACCCTGCAGTTGTTTCGGCAAGTGAAAATACGAAACTCCGTATATGATTTCATATCGTATTATTTTTAAAAATGGAAAAAATCAATTTTTCAAAAAAGCCCTATGCGAATATGATTTTGTTACCTGTGAATGCTCCACAGGTGGGTAAGCGCCTTAACAAATCCGTTTCCTGCTTCAAGGCAGGTCTACTGCATTGTTATTAGAGTCTTCTTTCCCTTTTAATCAAGATGTAGGAACAAAATAAATACCCGCATAAGGCTCTTTTATTATAACACCTTATTTATCATTTTTCACTATATTATTGACTAATTTTAAGGACTCCGATAATAATTTATCTTTAGATTTTTTATCTGAAACAGAATTTATTGTTATATCAGGAACAATCCCTGTTTTTTCTATATCATCACCGTTAGGCAGTATGTATTTTTCCGTTGTTATTATCATACCTGTTTTATTTGACATAGGAATTACCTGCTGGATTGTGTTTTTACCGTATGTGTTTTCGCCCATAATTATTGCATTTATATCACTTTTGAGCGCACCAGCTAGTACCTCAGAAGCACTCGCAGTTTTTTCATTCACTAGTAGTATTACAGGTTTAGGCGTAAATACTGATTTCTCATCCGCATTTATCTTAAATATCGGCACGCCTCTTTTTTCTATACTTAATATTAACCCGTCTGTTATCATCATATCAGCCATTTGAACAGCATTTGCAAGTATCCCGCCGTAATTATTTCTTAAATCAATGATTAATGCTTTAGTTCCATTTGTTTTTTCAAGTATATTTCTAAAATCTATAAGCGCTTTTTCACCCATTATTGTCGATAGCGTAATTATCCCGATGTTATCCTTTGTTATAACATATTTCATTGTATCAATGGGAATATCTCCGCTTTTAAGCTCTTTGACAAGTATTAATCCGCCTCGCTTTATTTCAACCTTATGAACTTTATCTTTTCCCGAATTAATGTAATTTTGAATTTGCTCCAAGGTCATCATATTAATGTTTACATTGTCTATTTTTATAATGCAGTCTCCTGGCATTATATTTTGCTCTTTTGCGGATGAATTTTTAATTACTTTATTTACTATAAGCCCTTGTGAGGATTTATTTAAGGTTAACCCAACTCCCGTTATTTTCGACTCCATTATTACTTTTTGACGTTTGTAATTAGTCGATTTTAAAAATCTAGTATAAGGGTCATTCAAACTGCTTAACATTGTATTTACGGCAACTTCGCAGTCCTCCATTGTCTTAATTTTATTATTGTATCTGTTTCTCCACCTTTTCCAATCTTGATTATTCATACTTTTATCGGCATATTCGCTCTTTGCTATTCGCCATACATTTATATATACCCTTGCAGGCGCTATAGTTT
>CANQRT010000014.1 GCA_947626325.1 Candidatus Gastranaerophilales bacterium
ATTGTCAAAAAATAGAAATTAAATTTCAAATTATATCCAATAAGTCGATATTAAAGCTCATTTTAGCTTTACAAAAATTAATATAAAATAAATTTAATATCAAGTTAATAAAAAAATATGAAATTTAGTTTCTGATAAATATGGTGTGTAAAATGGGAATAAAGCAAGAACTTGGGAAAAAAATTAAAAGAATTAGGCAATCAAGGGGTTTAACGCAAGAACAGCTTGCTGAAGCGGTTGATATTTCGCCCAGAACATTAAGCGGAATTGAAGTCGGCGAAAATTTTCTTACAGCTGAGACGCTTGATAAAATTGTTATTGCACTAAATACTAATTATGAGGAACTTTTTGCTCTCGGACATTTAAAATCCACAGAAGAACTTTTAAAAGAAATTAAAAATTATATTCATATTCTTTCTTCTGATAATCAAAAAATAGAAACTGTTTATAAATTTTTAAAAAGTCTTATTATTGATTAATTTCTTTTATCTTTAAAACAATTAAAAAACAAAATTTACAACCTTATACTACGTTTCTAATTTTCTATCTGCGACCTGAGCTGCGGAACTCCGACCTAACGGTCGTCAAACAGTCCTCGCTCTGACGTTGTCTTGAAAGAAAATTTACGAAACTACGTAAACGGTTTTTAAATTTTGTTTTTAATTGTTTATTTAATTTAAACCTTTGTGAGTTCTTTATTTTTAGCTTCAATCCTTTTATTTGCGGCAGCAATTAAACCTGCAAATAGTGGATGTGGATGTTCGGGACGTGATTTGAACTCGGGGTGGAACTGGCATGCTACAAACCAGTCATTTTTTGGTAATTCTATCATTTCACACAGCATTCCGTCGGGAGATAACCCTGAAAATACCAACCCCGCGTCTGATATTTGTTTGCGGTATTCGTTATTTACTTCATATCTATGGCGGTGACGTTCAAATATTACATCTGTTCCATAGGCTTTTTCAGCTTTTGTTCCTTTTTGAATATGGCATTCAAACTTACCCAGCCTCATTGTTCCGCCGTAGCCCTCTACATTTTTTTGTTCTGTCATTAAATCTATAACAGGATATGGGGTATTTTCGTTAAACTCCATTGAATTGGCATTTTTTAAACCTACAACATTTCTTGCATATTCAATAACAGCGCATTGCATGCCAAGGCACAAGCCTAAGAACGGAAGATTGTTTTCTCTTGCGTATCTTATTACATTTAATTTGCCCTCTATACCTCTTATACCAAAACCGCCAGGGACTACGAGCCCGTCAACATCACTAAGAGCCTCTTTTGCTTTATCATATTCAAGACAGTCCTCAGAGTTTATCCATTTTATATCAATTTGTGCGTTATGATTATATCCTGCGTGTTTTAGCGACTCAACTACAGATATATATGCGTCAGACAGCTTTGTATATTTCCCTGCGATTGCAATTTTTATTGTTTTTTCAGGATTTTTTATTTTATAAACAAGATTTTTCCAAGAGTCTAAATTGGGTTTTACATCTTGCATAAATAATCTTTGAAGCACTACTGTTGCCATATTTTGTTCTTCTAAAGCCAGTGGTACTTCATATATGCTTTTCATATCTCTGCATTCAATAACTGCATCTTTTGGTACAGAGCAAAAGAGCGCCAATTTTTCTTTTTCTTTTTTAGGTATAGGTTTTGCTGTTCTGCAAACAAGTATTTCAGGTTGAATACCTAAACTTCTTAAATTTGTTACGCTGTGCTGAGAGGGTTTTGTTTTTAATTCGCCCGAAGTTGGCAGATAAGGAAGCAGTGTTACATGTATTGATAAACTGTTTCCAAAACCTATTTCACTTCTAAACTGTCTTATTGCTTCAATAAACGGTAGACTCTCAATATCACCTATAGTTCCGCCGATTTCAGCTATTATAAAATCTGGCTTAAATTGCTGGGTTGCTTTTTTTATTCTCGCTTTTATTTCGTTTGTGATATGAGGAATTGTTTGTACTGTTGCTCCAAGGTAATCTCCATGGCGTTCTTTATTTATTACTGTTTGGTAAATACTGCCTGAGGTTACATTGTTTATTTTTCCAAGGTTTGTATCTGTAAATCTTTCATAGTGTCCTAAATCAAGGTCGGTTTCAGCTCCGTCATCTGTTACAAATACTTCACCATGTTGAAACGGGCTCATTGTCCCTGGATCTACGTTTATATAGGGGTCAAATTTTTGTATTACAACGCTAAATCCCCTTGCTTTTAATAATCTCCCTAAAGACGCTGCTACTATTCCTTTTCCCAGTGATGATACAACACCGCCCGTTACAAATATATATTTTGTACTCATTAATTCCTCAATTCATTAATTTATTTTCGGCACTCTGAAAAACCCGTCTTCTTCATATGGGGCATTTGCCATTAATTCTTCTTTTGTCTGCTCGTATTTTACTTCATCTTCCCTCATTACATTGTATACGGGAAGTGCATGCGGCATAGGCTCTATGCCTGTTGTGTCAACTTCATTCATTTGCTCTACGTATTTTAATATTTCACCAAGCTGTTTTGAATATTTTTCGGTTTCTTCTTCCGTTAATTCAAGTCTAGCAAGTTTTGCCACATGTTCTACGTCTTTTGTACTTATCATGTCTTTACTCCATAACTTATAAAAATTTTATCATAAGTCAGCAATATTTTATATTCTTGTTTACATTTTGTTGTTTTATTTCTTCGATATTTTTTGAATTGATTTCTTTTGTTGTTTCAAAATTTCTTTGTTGTTGTGCATATATTGCAGAGTCATAAAGTGCGTAGTTAATATTGTTTTCTCTTGCAAAATTTTCCATATAATCCATTAACATATATACATGAGGCGATATATTTTGTATGTTCTGATTAGCATAAGTGTATTCAACATCAACTATTATACTTTTTATATCAAGCGATTTGATTTCATTTAAAAATTCCGTTATTTCTTCAAAAGTATCATTTATCCCTGGAATTATTATATATTTTACTTTTACCAGCGGGATAAATTCTTCTTTCAGCCCTTTTCTGTAATGTTTAATATTATCCCAGACGTTTTTTGATTTATCTGTTCTTTTTATTTTTTTATATGTTTCTTTATTAGCTGAGTCAGGCGATATTACAACTGTTACCGCTCCTTTTTTTATACCCTCTCTTATTGCTCTTGAAAATTTTATGCCCGAGGAGTGTATCCTTACCTTTGAGCCTGCTTTAATAAATAATTTTAAAAGAGGTTCAAATTCCTTTAATATTGTAGGTTCTCCGCCTTGAAAGGTTATTTCTCCAGTATTTTTAAATTTCCCCTGTTTTATAAGCTCTTTTATTGCAGGTAATATATTATTCTGCTGTCTTAGCTTGTTTTTTTGTACTCCGCAATATATACAGTTTGAGTTGCATTGGCTCCAATGGTCAAAATTTATAAAGGATATATAATCTTCGTCATCCCAATCTTCTTCACGCAGGTTATAACAGCCCTCGCAAAATTTTAAATCCATTACTTTTTGGTGCTTTCTATGCCGTCTTTTTATTTCAAAAAGTTCATCCCAGTTGATTTTATTATTCCCATAATACTCTGTAACAGGGAGCATTCCTTTATCAAACTCTCTTGAAAGACAGCATGCCTGTATTGAATTAACATTTATGGATATACCATGTTCTATTAAGTGACAGCTTTTATATTTCATTTAAAGTCCTTTTTTAAAATTATACAATAAAAAACCTCCCTTGAAATGAGGGAGGTTTTTCTATTTAAATGGTATTTATTTTTTACAGTTGCACTTTGGTGCGCAGTTACATTTATTTTTTGGACACTTGCAATCCTTTCCGCATTTGCAGTTGTCGCCGCAATTACATTTTTCACCGCATTTGCAGTCTTTTTTATTACATTTACAGTTGTCACCGCAATTGCATTTTTCACCGCAGATACATTTTGCGCCGTTTCTTACTTTTATTGTCAGCATTGTAGTTTTATCACCAAATAGTGAAAATTTAACTGTGCCTATGTGTTTTACTTTTATTAAACCTTTTATATCTGTAGGTTGAACATTTGCAGGTTTATAAGTGTATTTATGGAAATATTTATCTGTATCATTTAATAATAATATTTCTTTATCTTTAAATGCTTGCTTTTTTATTGTTATTTCATTATTTGTGAATTGTGAAATTTTTACGATTTCAGCGTTAGGGAATAATTTTTGTAATTCTTTTTCACTTAATTGTTTTTCTTTAAGTTTTTTAGTCTTTTTATTATAGGTAATTTGATAATATTTCAAGCCTGCGTTATCAACACCGTATAATTTTTCGTCTAAAATAAATTCAAAGTTAGATTTAAGAGCAATAGCAAGTTTCCCGTTGCTGTAATAATATTCAGAATAATTTCCTGTGCCTATAGAGGTCTTTTTTGTTAATAAAATTCTTCCTGGTGCCATACCTGCAGTAGACCATCTGTTTATTTTAGGAATATAAACTGCTTGATAATTGTTATAAATCCCTTCTATATCACACGCATTTGCAATACTTGTAAAACATAAGGTAAGGATTAGAGTAAATAATCCTGTTAAAAATTTTTTCATACTTCATCTCCTGTCTCATAAAATATAGTTAATTTCAGAAAAACAAAATGATTATAGCACATTTTTAAAATTTATTATATTATTTTTTCATTGAGTAAACTATTATGTTTGATTTTTTATTTGGCAAAAAAGAATATTTAAGTTGTGAGTGGCTGGAATACGGTATTCATTTTTGTTATGACGGAATATTTTTCTGCTCTGAATATATACACGGGAGAAATAGTGTTCCTGTAGTTAGTGTTAGTCAAAATAATAATTATGATTTTAAAACGTTTTTTAAAGAAAAAGAAAACGCTAGAAAAAATATGAGAAAAGGGATTATACCTGAAAGGTGCATGGGCTGTAATAAACCTAAAACAGGTATCTGGAGTAAAAAATTACAAATAAAAAATATGGCAATCAGCTCGGTTGCTAAATGTAATTCTGACTGTATTTATTGCCCTAATCACAGAATGAGGAAGCAAATAAATAAAATTAAAGATGTTCCTGTATATGAGTTCTTAAAAAAATGTATTGATAAAAAACTTATAAGCCCTGATTGCCATATTGAGTGGGGCGGTGGCGAGCCTACTATTGCAGATGAGTTTGATAAAATTTCTTATTTGTTATTAGACAATCACCTTATTGGGGATTTTGGTATACATTCTTCAGGAATTAGATTTTCCGAGGTTTTAGTAAAATATATAAAAGAATGGTCAAAAAAAGAATATAGAAAAGTAATGGATGATTCAAAGCTGAGTCATGGAATTATTATTTCTGTTGATTGCGGAAGCAGGGAACTTTATAAAAAAATTAAAAGCTTTGATAATTTTGATAAAGTATGGGAAAATATTACCCGTTATTGCTCAGCCCAAGCTGATTATCAGTCTGATGTTAAAGTAAAATATATTGTTATTCCTAATCTTAATGATACTATTGAGGAATTTGAAAAATTTTTAAAAAAGGCAATAAAATTAAAGGTTAAATGGGTTATTATTGATATTGAAAATCAATGGTTCAATATAAATATAAATAATGAAGAAAAACTTAAAGAGTATATTGTAATTATTAAAAAAATGGAAAAACTCTGTAAAGAATACGGGTTAAAACAAACTTATTATTCGTCTTTTTGTTATTTAATTGACAAATATCGTGATTTTTATGATGAGGTTTGATTAATTTTTTTTAGTGTATAATGAAAAAACAGGGAGTTTTTGAGGTATACATGTCAACCGAAGCTGTTATAAATAATAAGTTTGCATTTTCTTTTAAAAAAAATAATATAGATGAAATGTTTCATAATCTGACGGAAAATCCTGTCGGATGTGAGAAAAAAGATTTTAGGCTGATGATTAGTACAATTTATCAGCTTGTAGAGGATGAATTCGCTTCTACCTTCCAAAATTCAAGCCACGTTATAAAAAATACCGATTTTTATATTTTAAAAAATGGTAAAAATATTGATGTGTTTGTTACCCCGACTAATAATTTTGATTTTTATTTAAAATCAAAAGGTTCTATGTATAGATTTTCGTCGTGTGCATGCTCAATTAAAGAAAATGGTAATGAGGTTGAAAAAATAGGGTATAAAATCCCGCTGGAGCTTATTTGGGAATATTTCTCTGGGTTTGACTGTTTGGTTGATAACTCAAATGTCTCTGAGTCTTTTGTTATTTTTAATGTGCTTACTCAATTTGTAAAAAAATTAGTTGAAAAACTTTATTTTCTTCCAAAAATTAATAAAACAGATAAATTTTTTACTGTTTCTTACGAGATGTTTGCAATAAATGACTTATTGCAAAATTCAATAGATGAAGTGTATTCGCTGGACTTTTCACAAATCTCGGATATTAAAAATATAGCTGATATTTTAATTGAAAACTATATAAATTATGTTATTTTTAAATTTTTAAAATTTAAAGCATACAGATTTAAAGAAATAGAATCGTCTGTATATTTTCTCAAACCTTGCAATAATAAAAGGTATTTGCGCTCATTAGACTTAGCTGAGGCAATAAGTGAGTGGCTTGATGAAATATACATAGGAAAGTATCCTGTAAGTCCTCAGTTAGATATTGAAAAAATAGAAGAAGATAAATTTTTACTTACAATATCAGTTAAAGCTAATGACAAAAAATTAAATGAAAAAGAACCTGCAAAGCAGCTATTAGATATATATGAGGACGGTATATATTGGGGATACCAAAATACTTATCTTGTAAATATTGTTGAAAAACAGTTAAATTATGCGCTTAGGTATTATAAGGAGCTGGAAACTCTATTTGAGGATGAAGATAACTTAAAGTTGTACCTCTCATTAAATGATGTTTACAAGTTAATGATACATACTGCATACTACTTAAATAAAGCTGGAATAAACATAAACTTCCCGCCCAATTTCGGCAATATAGTTGTACCAAGAGCTTCTATAAATGCGAAAATAAAAGCCTCTAGAGAGCAGGAAGTGGCTGATATCCTAAACGGCAAAGGCGGAAATATAAGTTTTGCAAGTATTTTTGATTTCTCATTCCAAGTTGCGATTGGTGATGAAAAAATATCTGTTGAGGAGTTTGAGAAACTTATTAAGGATGCAGACGGAATAGTTGAGTTTAAAAATAAGTATATTTTAATTGATCAAAATGAAGCACAGGCAATTATTGATAAATTAAAACATCCTAAAATCGATAAAATAACTCGCATGGAAATGCTCCATGCCGCATTTTCTGGTCATTTAAGTGATTATGAATTTGATTATGATGAGGCTTTTGCAAATATAGTTAAAGATATAGGCAAAACTGTTGAAGTAACTCCGCCAAAGAGTCTAAACGGAGTATTAAGACCTTATCAGGCAGGCGGATTAAAATGGCTTTATACAAATACTACAAAAGGTTTTGGCTCGTGTATAGCAGATGATATGGGGCTTGGTAAAACTATTCAGGTTATCAGCTTAATATTAAAATTAAAAGAAGAAGATAAATTAAAAGCTCCTGTTTTGGTTATTTGCCCTACTACACTTATGGGTAACTGGTTAAAAGAGCTTAAAATGTTTGCTCCAACTTTAAAATCCGCTTCATATCATGGCCCTGAGCGTGAACTTGATTTGAAAGCAGATGTTTTAATAACTACTTTTGCCATATTGCGTATTGATATTGAAGAAGTTAAAAAACACGAATGGGGTATGGTGGTTGTTGACGAGGCTCAAAATATTAAAAATCCCGATACCTCTCAAACTGCTGCTGTTAAATCGTTGAAGTCTGATATAAAAATAGCTATGACAGGTACTCCTGTTGAAAATAAATTAACAGAGCTTTGGAGTATTTTTGATTTTATTAATAAAGGCTATTTAGGTTCAATTAGGGATTTCCAAAAGTGTTACGCAATTCCTATTGAACGCTTTAAACAGTACGAACAGGCTGATAAATTAAAGCTTTCAATATCTCCCTTTGTTTTAAGACGTTTAAAAACAGATAAAACAATTATTGATGATTTGCCTGAAAAAATGGTATTGGATGAATACTGCTATTTGACAAAATCGCAGGCAGCATTGTATGAAAAGACTTTAAATACTTTAATGGGTGATATATCATCCCAAAAAGGTATAAATAGACGCGGTATTATTTTTAAACTTATTACAGCTCTTAAACAAATATGTAATCATCCGTTTCAGTATTTAAAATACGGTGAAATGACTAAGGATGTTTCGGGTAAAACGGAAAAGTTTATATCGCTGTTATCTCAAATTCTTGAAAATGATGAAAAAGTTATTGCCTTTACTCAGTATAAAGAAATGGGGAATATACTTTCAACGATAATTAAAAATGAATTGAATATTTCACCGTTGTTTTTCCATGGCTCGTTAAATACAAATCAACGTCAAAGTATGCTGAATGAATTTGAAACAAACCCTGAGCAGAAAATAATGCTGTTATCGCTAAAGGCAGGCGGAACGGGGTTAAATTTAACCTCTGCTACAAATGTTATCCACTACGATTTATGGTGGAATCCAGCAGTTGAAGAACAGGCTACAGATAGAAGCTACCGTATTGGACAGGATAAAAATGTTATGGTACACAGGCTTGTGACTTTGGGTACTTTTGAAGAAAAAATCGATGAAATGATTAAACAAAAAAAAGAGCTTGTTAATCTCGCAGTATTTGAAGGGGAAAAGGTTATAACCGAACTTTCCGATGAAGAAATTTATAATATATTCTCTCTTGGTAATACATAGGGCATGCTTTATCATTTTATAATTTTTATAATATAATTTTAGTATAGATAATAGGTTAGATATGATAAAAGATTACAAATAAATAGGAGGTAATAATGCAAATTACACAGGAAATCGAAAATCAATGTTGTGTAAAAAGAGGGGTAAAAGGTATACCTGCTCCAATCCCGCAAGAAGGCGAATGGACAAAATGTAAAGAAATAAAAGATATTTCAGGTTTGACACACGGCTGCGGCTGCTGTGCACCTCAGCAGGGCACCTGCAAATTAACTTTAAATGTTAAAGAAGGTGTTATTCAAGAAGCACTTGTTGAAACAATCGGATGTTCTGGCATGACTCATTCGGCAGCAATGGCAGGCGAGATACTCCCTGGAAAAACTATTCTTGAAGCATTAAATACAGACCTTGTTTGTGACGCAATAAATGTTGCAATGAGAGAGCTGTTTTTACAAATAGTATACGGCAGAACTCAAACCGCATTTTCTGAAGGAGGACTTCCTATAGGTGCTGGTCTTGAAGATTTGGGTAAAGGCTTATGCTCAATGGTAGGTACTATTCATTCTACTAAACAAAAAGGTGTTAGATATCTTTCTTTAACAGAGGGCTATATTTTAGAACTCGGTTTGGATAAAAATGATGAAGTTATCGGATATAAATTCGTAAACTTAGGTAAAGTTATGGATGCAATTAAAAAAGGTACTGATCCGAAAGAAGCTTACGAAAAAAATATTGGTACATACGGCAGATTTGCAGATGCTGTTAAAACTATCGACCCGCGTAAACAATAGTTGGTTTACAAATTAATCTCTTTGATTGTACAAGCGGAAAAACTAAGTAGAATTAATTAAAAAAGGAAATAAGATATGGCAAAATTTGAAGGACAAGACAGACGTGAAAAATCGTTAGCTAAGGCTCTTAATGAGTACGGATTTAAGTCTTTAGATGAAGCGAACGAATTGTGTTTGTCAAAGGGAATAAATGTAGATGAAATAGTAAAAGGTATTCAGCCGATAGCATTTGATAATGCTTCTTGGGCATATACTTTAGGCTGCGCAATTGCAATAAAAAAAGGAATAAAAAATGCAGCAGATGCAGCAGAAGCAATAGGCGAAGGATTACAAGCATTCGCAGTTCCAGGTTCTGTAGGTGATACAAGAAAAGTAGGTCTAGGTCACGGTAACTTAGGTGCAATGCTGTTGAGAGAAGAAACTAAATGTTTCTGCTTCTTAGCAGGCCACGAATCTTTTGCAGCAGCAGAAGGTGCAATCGGTATTGCAAGAAATGCTAATAAAGTAAGAAAAGAACCTTTAAGAGTTATTTTAAACGGTTTAGGAAAAGATGCAGCTTATATAATTTCAAGAATAAACGGCTTTACCCATGTAGAAACTGAATATAACTATAAAACAGGCGAATTAAAAGTAATAAAAGAAACTCCGTTCTCTGATGGAGAAAGAGCAAAAGTTAAATGCTATGGTGCTGATGATGTATCAGAGGGTGTAGCAATTATGATTAAAGAGGGAGTTGATGTTTCTATAACAGGAAATTCAACAAACCCAACAAGATTTCAGCACCCTGTTGCAGGCACATATAAAAAATGGGCTATTGAACATGGAAGAAAATACTTCTCTGTTGCATCAGGCGGTGGAACAGGCAGGACATTACATCCTGATAACGTTGCAGCAGGCCCTGCAAGTTATGGTATGACTGATACCATGGGAAGAATGCACGGAGATGCTCAATTTGCAGGTTCTTCATCTGTTCCTGCCCACGTAGAAATGATGGGTGTAATCGGAATGGGCAACAATCCTATGGTAGGAGCTACGGTTGCCGTTGCTGTTGCAGTAGAAAAAGCTAATTCTATATAAAGCATAATAAAAATATTTAAAAAAGGGAGTTAATTAACTCCCTTTTATTTTTTAAAAAATTGTTAATTTTTTTGTTTAAATTAGCAAAAATTATTTTTACGTGTATTATAAAGTATAGGTCTTATAGGAGTTTGTGTATGCAAGTTAACAAAATTAATCCGCTTGTATCGTTTGGCAGAGCGTTGACAACAAAGGAACAGGCTGAATTTCAAAAAGAAGTGAGCAAGGCAAAAAAAGAATTAAATATTGATAAAACAACTGCAACAATATTTGATTTTAGTGTTCCTACATCAAAAAATGATACGGGAATAGGAACAAGTTTTTCTTATGATGCACAAAAACTTGCTGGATTTTTAAAAGCAATGTGCGGTATAAACTCTATACAGCTGCAGCCTCAAGGTGAAATTTCAAACTATGTACGTTCGCCATATTCAGGCACAGGATTTTCTTTAGGGGCGCATATTATTGACTTGACTAAGTTGCAGACTGACAGCTATGGTCAATTATTAACAGCTAAAGATTTAAAATCTGATTATATGACTCGTGTAAAAAATCACGATATTGTTGATTATAATAATATTTTCTCTGATGACGGACAAAAAGCAATGCTGCAAAAGGCATATGAGCGTTTTGAAAAACTTGACGGGAATTCACCTTTAAAACAAGAATTTGAACAATTTAAACGTGAAAATACATATTGGCTTGAAAAGGATGCACTTTTTGAAGCTGCTGCTGTAGCTAATGGTTCAGGTGATATGAGGAATTGGTCTGAACGTGATAAAAATGTTTTTGCTACAAAACAAGGCGATACAGAAAGAATTGCTCAATTAAAATACGTTAAAGATGATAAAGGTAATAATGTTGTAGATTTTAACGAATTTGTACAATTTATTGCTGATAAACAACAAAAAGAGTCAAAACAAAATTACAATGCCCAAGGTATAGATATATATGGCGATTGTCAAATAGGGTTTTCACAAAAAGATTATTGGGCGCATAAATCTGCTTTTTATCCATCCTTGGAATTTGGTTGTGATATAGGTGATGGCAAGTATTCTTGCTGGTCTCCAGCTATTGATTTCGGTAAAATAAACTCTGATGCAGGAGAACTTTTATATAATAAATTTAATCTTTTCTTCAAACGTTATAACGGTGTAAGAATAGATGCAGCTTGGCAATTAATAAAACCGTTAATCTGCGAGAGCATAAAAAATAACGGAAAAGATGTATTTGATGAAAATGGTAATAAACTTGGTTATAAAATACCTAATCAGCCAAATGTTGGTGGAAAAATAATTAATGATATAGTTTTAAAAGCTGCTGATGATAATAAAGTTCCAAGAAATAAGGTATTTCTTGAATTATTGGGTGGTAATTCTTATGACTCATTAGATGCAGTTAAACATTCAGGTGCAACTTTAATACATATTACAAAATATGGTTCTCCCCAATGGGGACGTGTAAGATATTATGAATCTCACGGGGAAAATAAGTATCAAAATATGCGCCCAGGAGATTACACAATAGGCCCAGGAACTCACGATGATGAAAGTTTACTTGAACAAGTACAAAACGGAAAATCTAAAATAGGATACCTGGCTCAAGACTTACATATTAATCCGCAAGAGTTGCAGCATTCATCAGAAGCTTTTGCTAAGGCTGTATGGGCTGAATTGTTTACTACAAAAAATCAGTTCGCAACTTTGCCTGATATGCTTGGTTCAGCAAGGAGAATAAATACCCCAAATACTACCGACGGTAATTGGTCATATAGGGCTTCAAGAGATTATGAACGCCAATATTTTGAAAATCTTGCACAAGGTAAAGGGTTAAACCTTGCAGATGCACTTGCTAAGGCACTTAAAGCTAAACACAATGGCCACCATAATCAGCTTATAGATAATCTTGAAAAATTTGCATATATTTTAAGACAATCTGGGCCGATGACTCAAAAAGAAGCAGATAAATTGTATGCATAATTAGTAATTAAAATAAGGAAGGCGGTTTTTTTTAACCGCCTTTTTTTGTTTATTTATAATTTTTTATAAATTGACAATCATGAAATTTTATGGTTATCTGTAAATAGAGATTTTAATCACGAAAGGATACGAAACATTATGGCAACAAAAAGCAAAACTACAGCTAAACCTGCTGCTAAAAAGGCAGGAAAAACTAAAAAAAATGTTGAAGCTTTAGAAAAAGCACTGAAAAAATCTGATGTTGTTGAAACTTTAGACCAATTGGAAGTATTGATATCTAAAGTAAAAAAAGCACAAAAAATATTTGAAACATACTCTCAAGAACAAGTTGACGCTATATTTAAAGCAGCTGCAGCGGCTGCTGATAAGGCTCGTATTCCTCTTGCTAGAATGGCTGTTGAAGAAACAGGCATGGGAGTTTTGGAAGATAAGATTATTAAAAATCACTTTGCGTCTGAATATATTTATAATAAGCATAAAAATGCTAAAACTTGCGGAATAATTAGAGAAGATAAGGCAAATGGAATAAAAATAGTTGCTGAACCTTTAGGAGTTTTGGCAGGTATTGTTCCTACAACAAATCCTACCTCAACCGCAATATTTAAATCATTAATATCATTGAAAACTAGAAATGGTATAATTTTTTCACCTCACCCAAGGGCTACAAAGTCTACAATTGCAGCTGCTAAAGTTGTTTTAGATGCTGCTGTTAAAGCAGGTGCTCCAGAAAATATTATCGGTTGGATTGATGTTCCTTCTATTGAATTATCAAGCGCTTTAATGAATCATAAGGAAATTGATTGTATATTAGCAACAGGCGGGCCAGGCATGGTTAAAGCCGCATATTCATCAGGTAATCCTGCTTTAGGTGTTGGCCCTGGTAATACTCCTGCTGTTATTGATGAAACCGCTGATATTAAAACTGCTGTTTCTTCAATTCTTATGTCAAAAACATTTGATAATGGTATGATTTGTGCTTCAGAACAATCAGTTATCGTTGTAAAAGATGTTTATGAAGAAGTTAAAAAAGAATTTGTATACCGCGGGGCATACCTCGTTAATAAATCAGAAATTCAAAAATTAGTTGATTTGCCTATAATTGATCCTAAACGTGGAACGGCTCACCCAGATATAGTTGGTCAAAGTGCTCATACTATAGCTAAACTTGCAGGATTTAAAACTCCTGAAAATGCAAAAATTTTATTAGTTGAAAGACCAAAAGTTGATTGGAATGACCCATTTAGCCGTGAAAAATTATCACCTGTTTTATCAATGTATAAAGCAAAGAATTTTGAAGAAGCTGCTGAAATGGCATACGAACTTGTATCAAAAGGCGGGGCAGGTCATACCTCGGTTATTTATACTGATGAACGTATTAAAGAAAGAATTGATAAATATGCTGAAAAAATGCCGACTTGCAGAGTTTTAGTGAACTCTCCGTCATCTCAAGGCGGTATCGGCGATTTGTATAACTTTAAATTAGAACCGTCTTTAACACTCGGCTGCGGTTCTTGGGGCGGTAATGCCGTTTCAGGTAACGTAGGTGTTGAAAACTTATTGAACTACAAGACCGTTGCTGAAAGGAGAGAAAATATGCTATGGTTCAAAGTTCCTGCTAAAATTTACTTTAAAAGAGGTGCTACTGATTTAGCATTAAGAGAACTTGCAGGTAAAAAACGTGCATTTATTGTTACAGATAGATTTTTATTTAACTCAGGAGCGGTTGATACAATTACTAACGTTCTTGATGAAATTGGTATCGAACATGAAGTATTCTTCGATGTTAAACCTGATCCTACATTATCTACAATTAATCAGGCAATATCAATATTAAGACCGTTTGAACCTGATGTTATTATTGCATTAGGCGGTGGTTCTCCTATGGATGCTGCTAAAATATTGTGGCTAATGTATGAACAGCCTGAAATTAACTTCTCTGACATCTCTATGAGATTTATGGATATTAGAAAGAGAATATGCTCTATTCCTGAACTTGGTAAAAAAGCTACTATGGTTGCTATTCCAACGACATCAGGTACAGGTAGTGAAGTTACTCCTTTCGCTATTATTACAGATGATGAAACTCACGTTAAATATGCTATAGCAGATTATGCTTTAACCCCTAATATGGCAATTGTAGACCCGAACTTTGTTGACGGTATGCCTAAAGGTTTAACAGCTGCATCAGGTATTGACGCTTTAGTTCACGCTTTAGAGGCTTATGTTTCAAATATGGCTACGAACTTTACTAATTCAAATGCTTTAGAAGCGACAAAATTAGTATTTAGATATTTAGAACGTTCATATACTGAAGGTGCTAATGACCCTATTGCAAGAGAAAAAATGCACTATGCTGCAACTATTGCAGGTATGGCATTTGCTAACTCTTTCTTGGGTGTTTGCCACTCAATGGCTCACAAGCTCGGGGCTATGTATCATGTACCTCATGGTGTAGCTAATGCTTTATTAATCAGACAGGTTATTAAATATAACGCATCTGATGCACCTAAAAAACAAGCTACATTCCCTCAGTACAAGTTCCCATGTGCTAAAACCAGATACGGTCAAGTTGCTGATGAACTTGGTTTGGGCGGTAAAAACGATGATGAAAAGGTTGAACTTCTTATTAAAGCCGTTGATAAACTAATGAAAAAAATCAATCTTCCAAATTCTATCAAAGACTTTGGTGTTGATGAAAAGACATTTATGGCAAACTTGGATGAACTTGTTGAACTTGCATTTGATGATCAATGCACGGGCGCAAACCCTGTTTATCCGTTAATGTCTGACATTAAGAAAATTTACCTTGATGCTTATAAAGGTATTGTTTAATTATTTATGCAAGAGGGGAACAGCAATGTTCCTCTCTTTTTTGAGGTATCTTAAGTGAAAAAATTAATTTCCGATAAAGTTATTAATAGATTAACTCTTTATCATAGTATTTTAACTGACTATATTGAGAAAAATATTGAATATATTTCAAGTCCTCAAATTGCGGAATTACTGCATATTGATAATACTCAAGTACGTAAAGATATAGCGCTATTGAGTTATAAGGGGAAATGCAAGGTCGGTTATAAATCTGTAGAATTAAAAAATTTAATAGAAAAAACTTTAAAGTTTAAAAGTGTTAAAACTGCATATATTGTTGGTGCTGGCAATCTTGGTATGGCGCTTGCTAAATATGATAATTTTGAAGCATACGGATTTAATATTTCTGCTCTTTTTGATAACAGCTATTTGAAAATAGGTACGATGATTAACGGAAAAAAAGTATATGATATTGATAAACTTGCTGAAATGGCCGAAAGACAAAATGTTAAAATTGTAATTTTGACAGTTCCTAGGCAATTTGCTCAAGAGGTTACCGATTTTATTGTTAAAGCTGGTATTATGTATATTTGGAATTTTACTCCTTGTGTTTTAAATGTTCCTGATAAAGTTCAGGTTTGGAATGAGAATTTAATAGGAAATTTTCTGCAATTTACCGTTAATCATAATATAAATAATTAATAAATATTAATAAAATAGTAAATTTTTTTCCTTAAATTTTTTTTTATATTATATATAACTAAAAATTAGGGAATTATGGTAGATTTTTATATTAGTAAAAATTTAATGAAAAATGATGATATAGTGCTTGCTAAATTGAAAGAAGGCATTGCTAAAAGTTCTGGTAAAAATGCTGTCAAAAACTTAAACACTAAACCTAGTGATAATTTTACTAAAACCAGTAATATTTCTGATGATGACGGGAAAATTAGCTTAAAAGAAAAGATAATTAATTTTGGTAAAGGGATTATTAAACCAATAAAAACAATATTTTCATCACCAAAAAACATTGCAATAACAGCGGTTTCTGCTGCAGCAGCTGCGGGATTAATTTTTATAACTAGCGGCGCAGCAGCTCCAATAATGGTGACGGCAGGTTTGTTGGGTGGAGCTTTTCAAATAGGAAAAGGTATTTATAAACAAGCGAAGGCTAAAACTGACGATGAAGCAAAAAATGCTTGGCAGGATATGGGCTCTGGAACTTTTACTGTGGGTGTTTCTGCTCTTGGTGCTAAAAGTGCGCTTAAAGCCACTGGGGCTTCAAATACTAAAGATTTGTCATTATTTAAATCTATAATTGAGTGTGTAAAAAAGAGCTCACCATCTAATATTATTAATGCATTTAAAACTGCATCAGGTAAATTTACATCATTTTTTACTCATACTAAATCTTCTGGTAATACAAAAATAAATAATGGGTCATCCACGAAAACAGAGAAATCGACAACTTCTGGTAAATCTTCATCAGGGGAAACTGTTCCACCTAAAAAGGGTTCTGCTGGGGCTTCGTCAGAAACTAAGGTTCCGCCAAAGACAGAGGGAACTTCTGCTTCCTCATCAAGTGAAATTGTTCCACCTAAAAAGAGTTCTGCTGGGGTTTCGTCAGAAACTAAGGTTCCGCCCAAAACAGAAGGAACTGTTAAGTCTCCACAAATAAATGAAATTATTGATGCATATATTGAAAGTCAAAATAAATCAACACCTAAATATATTCCTGAAACAGTAAAAAAATCTATTCTGGCTAAGTATTCAGAAGGTTCAACAACAACTCTCAATAATTCGCCTGCCGAAGTTAAATTATTACCAGCTCATACCGAAACTTCAGCACAATTACACATACAACAAAATCCTTCTAAAGGCATAGCTCCATTAGAACATGATGTAATATACTTGCCTGAACATATGGAACCTATATATTATAAGCCAATTGGGCAGGAAAAACCTTATGGTTATGAAATAATTAAATCTTATGTTGAAGAAAACATTTTAAGACCTAGAACTCAACAAAAAACGCTTGCCCTTCCTGCAGCTTCAGCGGAAAAAGTTAATAATATTCCAAATGTTACTCAAAAATTAAGTACTTTAGATAAAATAAAAAACTTTTTTAAGCTTTTTGGGCTTGGATTAAAAGATAAAAAATAAAAAGAGAACTTTCGTTCTCTTTTTTATACACGTCTTTTGCGAGCCGCTTCAGATTTGCGTTTTTTCTTTATGCTAGGTTTTTCATAGCGTTCACGGCGTTTGATTTCTGATAGTATTCCTGCTTTTTGTATTTTCTTTTTAAATCTTTTTAAAGCGCTTTCAATACTTTCATTATCGCCAACTCTAACTTCTGGCATTTATTTTTCACCACCTTTATATATTCTTTGCTTTGATTTTAACAAGAACATATTATGATTTCAAGTATAAAAAAAACTGCTTGGTTTTTACCAAGCAGTTTTTTTTATTTAATTTATCATTAGTTAGGAACTGATAAATCTTGTGTTAATTTTAACCAAACATAGTCGCCGTCATTAGCTTTATATGTTCTACCAGGTGTTGTTAAACCAGTTAACAAACCTACACCAGCACCAACTGGAGCACCAATTGCAACACCTTCGCCATAATGACGATGATCATGATGTTTGAATGAACCAGCACCAACACCAATACCGCCGCCTATTACAGCACCACCTAAAGTATAGCCAATCGGTTTTGCCCATCTATTTTCTGTTAATACACCGTTGTGGTTTAATACTTCTGCACAGAATGGTGTTGTTACACCTGATGGAAGTGTCATGGATTCAAATTCTACAGTTACTTTATCGTTTTTATTCCACCATTTTTTAGGTTCAATTGAAGTAATTGTTGATTTCATTGTTGTTCCAGCAGGAATAACTAATGTACC
>CANQRT010000015.1 GCA_947626325.1 Candidatus Gastranaerophilales bacterium
CAAGGGCATAAGTCTTTGTTAGTATATTTCTTATTGATAAAAATAAGATTAATACTCCTATACTTGTAATTATTGATATTGGCATTCTTACAGCTTGAGAGGTTATTTTACCCATTATAAAACAGGAAAAATTTATTATCCAAAATATAAATGGCGGTATATCAAAAGTATTTTCTCCATTTAATTTTATATTAATCCAATCGCTTCTTGTCAGCATATCTTTTGCTATTGAAGCAAATTTGGTTTCATCGGTATCTATAAACGGATAATTACCTGTATTTATGCAATACATTAAAACACATAATATAACCAAAAATACAATATATATATTTACTGTATATTTTTTTATTGATTTCATTAAATTTTACCTTAATTGTTTTTGGTAATTTGAATATATCTTTCTATTTCTGAATTTGTATTTATTTCTGTTGCACAAACAAGAATTTTATTATCAGAGATTTTTATTCCTGCAAGAATATTGTTTTCTTTCATTGTTTCTATAAAATTGTCGCTTGAATTAACTTCTAATACAAATTCGTTGAAGAAATCGGTGTTTAGAATTTTATAACCTTTTTGTTTAAGCCCGTCTGCAAGCGTATGAGCGTTTTTAGAACTTAAATATGCTGCTTGATTTAATCCTTTTTTGCCTAATAAAGAAGCATATACAGCAGCATTTAATATTGCGAGTCCTTGATTTGAACAAATATTGCTTGTGGCTTTTTCACGTCTTATATGCTGTTCACGTGCTTGCAAGGTTAAAGTAAATGCTTGTTTGCCGTCTGCATCAAGAGTCCTGCCTACAATTCTTCCTGGAAGCTGTCTTTTATATGCATCTTTTGTTGCTATAAAACCTGCATAAGGCCCGCCAAATGATACTGGATTACCCATTGATTGTACATCACCCACCGTTATATCGGTATTATATTCTGACGGTTTTTTTAATATACTTGCGCTTATGGGTTCTATGCAAGTTATTAAAACACTTTTTGGTGCTTTTTCAAGAGCTTTAAGTTCTTCTGTATCTTCAATAGTCCCGTAATAATTTGGATTTTGAATGATTAAACCTGCATAATTTCCAGACTTCATTTTGTCTTTTACTGAGTTAATATCAGTTTTGTATTCTTTCTCATTAACAAATTCAACTTCAACCTCTGCAGCGTGTGCATAAGTTTTTATAACTTCTATATATTCTGGATTTAAACAACTGCTTGCTAAAATTTTATTTTTCCCGCTAATCCTTACAGCCATAAGCATTGCTTCAGCACAAGCATTTCCTGCATCATATACAGAGGCATTGCACACATCCATACCTGTCAAATCGCACATTATTGATTGAAATTCATATATTACCTGTAAAGTTCCCTGCGAGATTTCAGGTTGATAGGGAGTATAGGCTGTGTTAAATTCAAATCGTGATGATATTTGTGATATTGCAGAAGGAATGAACCTTTTATATGCACCCCCGCCTATGAAGTATGAATATTCTATTTTATTTAACTTCGCAGTTTTTGCTGCTTCTTTTTGTGTTTCCATTTCGCTTAGGGCATTAGGTAGGTTTAGATTATTCATTCTGGCACTTTTATCTACCATTGAGTATAAGTCATCTAAACTGTTTTCTCCGATGGAATTCAGCATTTCTTTTATTACACTGTCTGGATTTGATTGAAAATTTTTCATATTTATTCTACTTCTTCTTTATATTTATCGTATGTTAACAAATCAGAACTATCTACATCATAATATTCTGATTTAACTTTTATAAGCCACATTTTATCAAATTCATTTTCATTTAAAAGTTCAGGCTTTTCTGTTAATTGTTCATTTATTTCTACTACCTCGCCTGATACTGGCATGTAAATTTCAGAGGCTGCTTTTACTGATTCGATAGTACCAAAAATCTCGCCTTTTGCATATTTTTCACCAACTTGAGGCAGTTCAACAAAAACGATATCGCCTAATTGTTCAATCGCAAAATCAGTTAAACCAATACAATAATTTTCTCCCTCTTTATAAACGTATTCATGCGATTTACTGCATAATATATTATTTTTGTCTGTCATGTATATTCTCCTTTAATTTCCTCTGTTATGTTTTTGTATGAAATTTTTACTTGTGATTTCTGCATTATACAGTTTATTTCTTATCATAATTTGTATTGTATCATTAATTTTTAAATTTTTATTTGTTTTAATATAACCTAGTCCGATATTTTGACCTAAAGACGGTGCAATGCAGCCGCTTGTAACATGTCCAATTTCTTCATTATTTGAATATATCGGATATTCGTGTCTAGCTATTGCTCTATCTTTCATTTTAAAAGCTATTAATTTCTTATCAATACCGTTCTTAAGCTGGTTCATTATTATATTTTTCCCAATATAGTCTTGTTTTTTCTCTTTATCTATTGACCAGCTAAGCCCTGCTTCAACGGGGGATGTATTTTCGTTTAATTCATTTCCGTATAAACTCATAGCTGCTTCAAGTCTTAACGTATCTCTTGCTCCAAGACCTATCGGCATTATGTTATAAGGTTTGCCTTTTTCTAATATCAACTCCCATAATTCAGAGACTTTTTCATTTCTTATAATAATTTCAAACCCGTCTTCACCTGTGTATCCTGTTCTTGATACAAATATATCTTCATTTAAAAGACGGTATTCATTTATGTACATTGTTTTGGGCTGATTTTCTTTCTTAATCCCAATACAATCTAATATGTCGGAAGCTTTAGGCCCTTGAAGTGCAACCATTGAGTATACATCCGATTTGTTCTCAATTTTAACATCAAAATTACTGCTGTTTTTTAACATCCATTCGTAGTCATTATTGAGTCTTGAGGCATTTACAACCAGTAAATAATGATTTTCTTCTAATTTATAAATGAATAAATCATCTTCAATTCCGCCGTTTTCTTTTGTAAATTGGCAGTAAAGCGCTTTTTTATCCACAAGTTTAGATACATCTTGAGGTACTAAATTTTGCAGAAAATTTAATGCATCATTTCCCGTTACAAAAATTTCACCCATGTGCGAAACATCAAACAATCCTGCATTATTTCTAACATTATTGTGTTCTTCAATAATGCTGGTATATTGAACAGGCATATCCCAACCTGCAAAATCAACCATTTTTGCACCAAGTTTAATATGATTATTATATAAATATGTTTTAGACATAAAAAACCTCTCTATTAATTATTTTGAACAAATTACTCTTGCTGCGTGAACCCCAGAAGCGCTTGCTTGGATTAAACCTCTGGTAACACCTGCTCCGTCACCAATAGCGTAAAGATTTTTTACTCCCTCTGTTTCAAGGTTATCAGTTAATTTTACACGTCCTGAATAAAATTTAACTTCAACCCCGTATAAAAGAGTATACCTAGAAGCAGTTCCAGGCGCTATTTTATCTAGAGCATATAACATCTCAATTATAGCGGTCATTTGACGGTAAGGAAGTACTAGACTTAAATCTCCAGGAGTAGCACAACCAAGTGTCGGGGTAATTATACTGCTTTTTATTCTCTCAGGAGTAGAACGTCTACCGTCAAGTAAATCGCCAAATCTTTGAACTAATACACCGCCAGCTAACATATTAGCAAGCCTTGCAACGTGCTGTCCGTATGCTATTGGTTCTTTAAAAGGTTCGGTGAATTTTTCTGATACCAGCAGGGCAAAATTTGTATTTGCGGTCTTGTAATTTGCATAACTGTGTCCGTTAACAGTTGATATACCTGAATAATTTTCCGTTACTACCTCGCCGTAAGGGTTCATACAAAATGTTCTTACTTCATCTCCAAAGGTGGGTGAGTGATATATTAGTTTTGATTCATACAGTTTTTCTGTAATAGGTTCAAATACAGGGGCTGGAAGCTCAACACGAACCCCAACATCAACTGCATTATTAACCATTCCTATTTTATTTTTTGCAAATTCTTGCGTTAACCAATCAGCACCTTCTCTTCCTGGAGCTATTATTATATGCTCGGCTTCAATTTTCTGATTGTCTTTTGTAATAAATCCTTTTACTTGCCCGTTTTCAACAATTAAACGGTCTGCTATTGTGTCATATAATATTGTTATTCTTTTATCAAGGAAGTCCTGCATATTTTTTAATACATTTAAACTACGCTCTGTACCTAAATGTCTGACAGGAGAGTGTATGAGCTTTAATTCAGCTAATGTTGCAGCTCGTTCTATGTCGGCAAAGACTTCTCTATCAGTACCAAAAACTTCATCTGTTGCACCAAATTTTAAATATATGTCATCAGTGTATTTTACTAAATTTTCTACGTCTTTTCTTGGCATGTATTCAAGTAAATGTCCGCCGACATCAGGAGTTAGAGTTAATTTACCGTCCGAAAATGCACCTGCACCGCCCCATCCGCACAACAGTCCGCATTTTTTGCAGGAAGGGCATTTCTCATATCCCTCTCTTAGTAAGCACTTGCGTTCTTCAATTCTTACACCTTTTTCAACCAAAATAACTTTCCATTCTGGTTTTAATTTCATTATTTCAAGTGCTGCAAATATTCCCGCAGGTCCGCCGCCAACTATTGCTACATTATACATGCTTGTCTCCATATTCCTTTTTCAAACATGAAAATTGTATCTTAAACTTAGTTTGATTTGAACAAAATATAAACAACATTTTACTTTATGAAAACAAATTATATAATAAGTCTATGAATATTAAGATTATAGCTGTTGGAAAAATAAAAGAGGAATTTCATAAAGCTCAGATGAAGGAGCTTGAAAAAAGACTTGGAAATTATTGCTCTTTTTCTGTAGTAGAAGTAGATGCTGAAAAAATTCTTGATGAAACTTTGTCGGAGAAATATAAAGAGATTGAAGCAGACAGAATTTTACATCAAATTAAAGATAATTCTTATGTGATAACGCTTGAAATAAATGGGAAAATGCTTTCCTCTGCTGATTTTGCGCAAAAACTCAAGGAAATTGCTTGCTGCGGTGTTAGTGAGGTTGTATTTATAATCGGCGGAGCAAATGGTTTGCATCAAAAAGTAAGTGATATTGCTAATTTTAAATTGAGTTTTTCAAAAATGACGTTTACTCATCAAATGGTAAGAATAATCCTTACAGAGCAGATATACCGTGCATTTAAGATAAACAACAATGAAAAATATCACCGTTAAATGTTAAGAATTGTAAATATAATTCTAATAGATATATCGAAATGCAATAAAGTGTGTTAATATAAAAATATAAAGAAACCACGACTTGAGTAGCGAATTTTCCGTAGGACGGAGTGAGCGTAGCGAGTGGGGCGAGAGAACGAGCGAAGCGAGAAATCGAGCAAAACGAGCGAGGCGAACGAGTCCGAATAACGAAAGAACCGAAATGAACGACCGCGAAGCGAAGTGAATGAGAGGTTCGAGAGGGAGGAAAATTCAAGAGGCGAATTTTCCGTAGGACGGAGTGAGCGTAGCGAGTGGGGCGAGAGAACGAGCGAAGCGAGAAATCGAGCAAAACGAGCGAGGCGAACGAGTCCGATAGGAATATAGCATGTCCGAAAGGAATTTATCCTGAATTAAATACAGGACTCTTGCAATTTTTGCGAAAACGGTGACGGGTTTTTAGTCAAGGGGGAGTATTGTGATTTATTGTTGCGGAGGCTATCATACGCCTCTTAAAACAGTTTTCTTACTGCCTGATTTTCAGTATCGGGAAAGAAAACTGGAGTTAATTGTCTGCCCTAAATGCGGGGCGCTTCGTGCTGAGATTACTCAGTTTAATGTTAAAGATAATAAGTATGAAGTTAAACGATTGAAAAAGAAAAAAATCCCGAGATTTATTTCTGATATTGAAACGGGTAAATTAAAAGAGCTTAAAATTAAATACGGCACAAAAGAACGATCTGCATTTGTTTACGGTGTGAATAAAGAATGTAAAAACGGAACTATTAAACAATATGCTGTTGATTTTAATGGTAAGAAAAAATTAGTTAAGGTAATTAACGGGTAAAACTGATGTCCAGAAAGAAAAAGTCTGAAATTAAGGATTTAAACTATACAAAAAATGATTCTTTTGAGAATTTAAAAACTGTTCAAGAATTAGCCTTGCAGCGCCGAGGTAAAGATGATGAGTTAAATCCTGATATCTCAATATATTTAAAAGCTGAAGAACTAAAAGGAAAATTATGCGGCTTATATTGCGAAAAAGATAAAGTTCAACAAAATTTGAACGTAATGGGAAGTGTAAAAATTAACGGAAAAGAACTTGATATTAGGGTTGGAGAAGATATTGAAATCGGAAATAAAGATGATAGAATTACCTAAAATACTTGATATACCTGAAAAACTCATTCCTGTAATTACAAAAATTAATGAATACAACTATTTTTTAATAGAAGGAGGAAGGGGTGGTGGCAAATCCCAAAGCATAGCAAGAATTATTTTATGGCTTTCTGAAAAGAAAAAAGTACGAGTTTGCTGCGGACGAGAAACTCAAGCTACTATTTCAGACAGTGTTTACAAAATATTTAATGATTTAATTAGCGATTACAACCTTAATTTTACTGTAAAATCAAATAAAATAATACATAATACCAGCGGTTCAAGCATTATATTTAAGGGGTTTAGAGAACAAGGAAGAGTTAACATTAAGGGGTTAGAAGGCGTTGATATTCTTTGGATAGATGAAGCTCAGGCAATAACAAAGTCGACTCTTGATGTAATTATTCCGACAATAAGGAAAAAAAATTCACTTGTGATGTTTACAATGAACAGACTTGTTCGCAAAGACCCTGTTTATAGCGAATTTGTATCTCGTGATGATTGTCTGCATATAAAGATAAATTATTATGAAAATAAACATTGTCCGCAAAAACTGATAGACGAGGCAAATCGCTGTAAAGCAAGAAATATTCTTGATTATGAATATATTTGGGAGGGAAATCCTCAAGATAAAACAAATGACTATTTATTTTCTGCAATAAAATTAGATAAAGCAAAAAACTTAAAATTTAAGGAAGAAAATTATCGAAAAATAAGATGTATGTCGGTCGATTTAGCAGGTAACGGCGGAGATTTGTGCGTCGCAAGTTTAATAGAAGCAAAAAGCATTTCTGGCTGGGCATTAGAAAAACAAGAGCATTGGAGTGAACCTGATACTGACGTTACAAAAGGCAGAATTATTAATTTATATTCGCTTTGGAAACCTGAATTATTGATATTAGATGCTGACGGATTGGGTTATTCAATATATGTAAGCATTAAAAATGTTATTAATAATGCTATTAAATTTAACGGAGCTGGAAGCAGTAATCGACCGAATGCTTTAAACAGACGCGCGGACGGGTATCTTACCTTGAAAGAATTTATTGATAACGAATGGTTAAAAATATCTTCTGATTTTACAATATCACAGCTTGAATATATTAAAAAGTCTTATAAACCTAATGGACAGATATTTATTCAATCAAAGAAAGATATGAAATCAGAGCAAGGTGAGAGCCCTGACTTCGCTGATAGCTTAATGATGGGAATTTATGCAATAAATTACTATTCTTATTTAATTGACGAAAGAGAAGAAACAGTTATATTAGAGTCTAATTTTGACCCATATACGTAATAAGAAAAGAAAGGAAAAAAATTATGTGTTCAACACCAAGAATGCCTGTTATACCGCAACCAGAAGTAATAAAAACAGCTGCACAGGCAGATGCTTCAGTGCAAAAGGCTAATGCCGCTAATAGAACTAATGTAAAAGGTCTGGTATCAGAAAACATTAGAACCTCAAACAACGGAATTGAAGATGATATCCAATCATCTAAAAAAAGATTATTAGGTGAGTAATATGACCGAAACTAAATATACAAAAATGTATTTTAATTCTAGGCGGGCTGAATTGGATACAGCATATAACGCAATAAAACAAGATTGGCAAGATTTAGCGGACTATTTTTTGCCGCGTTCCGTCAGATTTTTGGCAAGGAGTGTAAATAAACAGCCTGCAAAAAACAAAAAAATAAAAGATTCAACCCCTTTATTAGCTGTTCGTAATTTCTCGTCGGGAATGATGTCAGGAGCTACAAGCCCTGCAACCAACTGGTTTAAAGTGAAGATAAGAAATTACGGACAAGAGGGGAGCTATGAAGTTAAAACATGGTGCAATGCTGTGGAAAATTTGTTCCGTGATATATTTAACAGCTCAAATTTATATAGAATTTTACCCTCGGTTTATAAACAAATAGGTGTATTTGGTTTATCTGTATTGGCTATGCAAAGTGATGAAACTTCAATATTTAGATGTCAATTGTTACCTATTGGTTCATACAGAATTGCTAAGAACTATAAAGGTGATGTAGATACAATTTGCAGGGTTTATATGGAAACTGCAAAAAATTTGTATGACAAATTCGGTGAAGAAAATGTATCTCGTGAGGTATTAAATGCAGTTGAGTCAAATAGATATGAAGAATTATTTGAAATTGTGCATTTTGTAGAGCCTAATAAAAATTTTATGCCTGATTCTGTTTGGGCGGAAGATAAAAAATTCATATCAGTATATTATGAATTTAATTCGTCAGAGGAAAAGTTTTTATCTAAAAGCGGATTTGATAAATTTCCTTATGCTGTATTTGAAGCGGAAGTGAATGGAGAAGATGTTTATCCAAGTGAATGTCCTGGGGTAAATGCACTCCCTGATGTAAAACAGTTGATGAGTATGGTTATAGATGAGGGTAAGGCTGTTAAAAAAATGATAAGCCCTACATACAAAGGACCTGCCAGCTTGAAAAATAAAAAGATGATAGATGCGCCTGCCGCATTTATTGAAGAAGATGAAAATGGCAGAGGACTTACCCCTATTTATGAAGTTAACCCAAGAGTGCTGGAAGTCGACAGTATTATTGAAAAATTAAAAAATTCTATAAAGGAAATTTTCTATAATGACCTGTTTGCAATGATATTAAATACGGCAGAGCGCTCTAGAACTGCAACAGAGGTAAATGAATTAAAAGAAGAAAAAATGGTATTGTTATCACCCTTGCTTCAACAAATACATAATGGTTTAAATTACATAATTGATTGGGTTTTTGATGAATGTATAAAATTAAATATTCTTCCTGAACCGCCGCAGGAAATAATGGGTTCAAATATGGATATTGAATTTGTTTCAACACTAGCACAAGCTCAAAAGGCGGTTAAAATTTCAGCAATGGAAAGATTTACAACATTTACAATTAATCTTGCTCAAGCACTGGATCCTGCTTTGCGCAATAAATTAAATGCCAATAAAATCGTCGATGATTATGCGGAATACGCAAATATTTCACCTGAACAAATTGTACCTACTAAGGAAGTAGAGAAGAAAAAGGAAAAAGAAGAAGAAAGCCAATCCCAGCAAAATATTATTGAACAAATGAAAACAGGCTCAGAAATAATTAAAAATATCGGCGGTACAGATGCTTATGGCAGTGATTTAATGGCAAGACTCGGTTTAACTTAAAAAGGAGAAAAAAATGAATGAAGAAAATTTAGAACAAAAACAAGTTGCAGGTTTAGGGGAAAATGTTTTTGACAATACTCAAACTGCAAATCAGCCCTTAGGTCTGGGAGAAGAAGAAAGTTGTTATGGAAAACCTGAAAGATATGATTATTCAGGTGTTCAGTTACCTGAAAATTATTGTTACAACGAAGAATTATTAAATGAATTTAATCAGTTAGCTGGGAAATACAATCTGTCACAAAAAAGTGCAAATGAATTAATGTCTATGGCAGTGAAGCTGACACAGCTGATGGGTAAAAATTATTCGGATGCTATGGCGGAACAACAAAGACAAAAAACAGAAGATTATAAGCACAGTTTAATTAATGACAGAGAAATAGGCGGCTGTAATTTCGAAAGAACTATGAGAACCGCAAATATTGCTTATACTCAATTTGCGGATGCTGATGTTCAAGCTTTGCTTAGTAATAGCGGATTAAATTGTCATCCAAAAATTGTAAAAATGTTTTACGACATTGGCAGAAGAATGCAAAATGACTCTGTTTACGGGGTAAATATTGCGGCTGCTCCTAAAGAAAACAGGGAAGATATTTTATTCCCTACTATGTAAGGAAATTGTAAGAAAGAAAGGAAAAAAAAATGACTACACTCGGTGCTAATTATTTAACATTGGCAGATAGAATGAAACGTACCGAAAACGGTAAAATGGCAGCGGAAATTATTGAAATGATGACAGAAACTAACGAAGTTCTGCAAGATGCAAGTGCTTTGCAATGTAACGACGGTTCTAGTCACATTACAACAATTAGAACAGGATTGCCAACAGCTGTTTTTAGAAATCTTTACGGCTATGTACCGACTTCTAAATCAACTACAGAACAGGTAAAAGATGTAACAGGCATGTTAGAAACTTATTCGGTTGTTGATGTTGACTTGGTTGATAAATCGGAAAGCCCTAAAAAATTTAGATTATCTGAATCCACAGCGTTTATAGAAGCTATGAACCAAAAATTATCAGAAACCATATTTTATGGCAGTATTAAAGAGAATGCTGCTGCTTTTGACGGGTTAAGCGTTAGATATTCTAAAAAATCAACTGATGCTAAGAAAATCGGCTCAAATGTTATTGATGCAGGTGGTACAGGTTCTGATAATACTTCTATTTGGTTTATAACTTGGGGTGATTTACATACATCTTTATTGTATCCGCAAGGCTCTCAAGCAGGTATTCAGCATAAAGATGACGGTATCTTAACTGAAACTAGTACTACTGGCGGTAAAAGAAAAGTTTATCAAGACCATTACAAAATGGATGTTGGTTTATCTTTAAGAGACTGGCGTTCTACCTGCAGAATTGCAAATATTAGTATTTCTGCTTTAGGGCAAGAAGGTGCGCCTGATTTAGAAAATCTATTAAATCAAGCATATTACAAAATTAGAAGATTTGCTAAAACTGGTAAAACTTGTATTTATTGTAATTCTACAGTTTTAATGTATTTTGAAGCCCAATTAAAAGCAAAAACAAACGTAAACTTCACTATAAAAGAATACTTAAATGAGAATATTTTACATTATAAAAATATTCCTATACGTGAGTGTGAACAAATATCTTGCAGTGAAGATAAAGTATCATAAGGAGGAGAAAAGAATGATTTTAGATGAACAAGGAATGTTTTCAAATAACCAGCCAATTACTAAAACTTGTGCTTCAGAAAATGTTTTAGATATGGGAAATAGAGAAGTTTCTTTTGGTACACCAGTTGAATTATTTATTCAAATCTCTGAAGATTTTAATAATTTAACAAGTTTAACAATAAAAGTACAAACTTCAAAAGATGAAGAATTTTCAGACCCTGTTGATTTGATTGAACAAATTATGAAATTGGTTGAATTGAAAAAAGGTGCTGAAGCCACAATCAAATTTCTGCCTAAAGGAAATCTTGGTTATATGCGTTTAAATTATGAAGTAGATGGTGAAAATCCTACTCAGGGAAAAATTCTTGCTTCAATAGCAGATGCTCATCAAGAAAGTTTCCATAATAAATAAATTTCAGTCCTCAATATATTACGATTCATCTCTGTGATATCCGAATTTATTTCGGATATCACTTTTCTTAAACTCGGGAGGTAAAATGAACTATACAAAAGCGAAAATTTTTAATATAGCTTTAAAAAATTTAAGGGTTAGTGTTAGTCTGCAAAGTGCTAATCAATCTGATAAAAATGCGGTAGTCTTAAATGAATTTTATGACAGCGCAAGAGAGCAGGTTTTAAAAGATTTTGATTGGAATTTCGCTAATTCCTATAGAGAATTAACTTTAACGGGAAATATTCCTCAAAATCCTAAATTTTTATATGAATATGATTATCCCAATGACTGTGTATTTGCAAGAGAGATTATTCCCTATACAGATAAAGAAATAATTGAATTTGAAATTGCTGCAAATTCATTAGGAAATAAAGTAATAAATACTAATGTAACTCCTGCAATATTAAGGTATACAAAACTTGTAGATAATGAAGCTTATTACGGCAGTGAGTTTGTAATGGCTTTAGGCTGGTATTTGGCATTTTTAAGCGCTCCTTCTATATGCGGGAACAGAACTATTCAAAATGACTGTTTTAGTGTTTATACGGGTATGCTTGCTAAAGCTAAGACTTTAAATGCTTCAGAAGGTTATATAAAAAATGAAAACAGCTGTAATTGGTATGATGTGAGGTAATAAAAGATGACAAGATATACACAGCGTTCGTTTACTGGCGGGGAATTAAGTCCTGCACTTTATGCTAGAAATGATTTGGCAAAGTATGAAATTGGACTTAAAACATTAAAAAACGGATTTGTTCGAGCTGAGGGCTGTGTCAGCAACAGACCTGGGCTTGAATTAATTTGCGAAGTTAAAAATTCTTCAAAACCTGTAAGATTAATTCCTTTTTCTTTTAACACTGAACAGACTTACATAATAGAGCTCGGTGAAAATTATGCAAGGTTCATTAAAGACGGCGGGCAGATTGTTAAGCCTGTTGATGAAGATGAAACTCAAACTATCCCTGTAGAAATTGAAACTTCTTATATGGCTGAGGATTTATTTAATATTAAATATGCTCAAAATGCTGATGTATTGACTTTATGTCATAATAATTATTCCCCTGCAGAGCTTTCAAGAAACTCTCATACAGATTGGCACCTTGATGAAATAACTTTTGAACCTGCAATCGCTTCACCTGAAATAACATCAGTAAAATGGACAGGCGGGAGTGAGTCAAAAACCACTTATAAGTATGTTATAACAGCAGTAAAAAAAGAAACTTATGAAGAAAGCAATCGTTCTGAAGAAGCTAGCGTTGTTGGTGAGCTTGAAGCTAATTGGGGTGTTAATGATTACATAACAATAGTATTTAACGGTGTTGATGAAGCGGTTGAATACAATGTTTATAAGAGTGTTAATGGTGTTTTTGGCTATATCGGAACTACATCTGAAACTACTTTTATAGATGATAAGATTGAACCCGATTTAACTTCGACTGCTCCAGTTTATAAAAATCCTTTTGAAAATGATAATAACCCTGCTTGTGTAAATTATTTTCAGCAGAGAAAAGTGTATGCAGGGTTAAAAGATAGCCCTCAGCAGCTTGTTGCTTCTCAAACTTCAACGAATAATAAGTTTAATATATAAAGACCATTAAGCGAGACTGATTCAATAAGTATTTCACTTTCAGAAAGAGAAGTTAATGAAATAAGGCATATTTTGGCATTAAATGATTTAATATTGTTAACATCAGGCGGGGAGTGGAAATTAAATGGTTCTGACGGTGCTTTTACTGCTTCATCTTCTTTGGTAGCTTCACCTCAAAGTTTTTACGGATGTTCCCATGTGCCTCCTGCGGTATCAGGAAATATGATTTTATTTGTTCAATCTGGCGGTTCTGTTGTTAGAGACTTAGGTTACACCTACGTTACAGACAGCTATGACGGCGAAGAATTATCTATATTCGCTAACCATTTGTTTGAGGGTAAAAAAGTTGTTGATATGGCTTATGCTAAAGAACCTTATCGTATTTTATACTGTGTTATGGATGACGGAACTATAAATGCTCTTACTTATAATAAAAAGCAAGAAGTTGCAGGCTGGCACAGGCATGAAACTAAAGGTAAGTTTGAATCTGTTGCTGTCGTCAGAGAAAATAATGAAGATGCCGTTTACTTTGTTGTTAAACGGGAAATTAACGGACAGACAAAAAGATTTATTGAAAGAATGGCAACTAGAACCGTTAAAAGTACAAGTGAGGGAATATTTTTAGACTGTTGTTTAAGATATAGAGGTGAGCCGATACAAAAACTAACGGGACTAGAGCATTTAGAGGGTGAAAAAATAAATGTTTTAGCAGACGGTAATGTTGAAGAAGGTTTAACCGTTGAAAATGGTTCTGTTACACTATCACAAAGTGCTTCATTAATTACTGCGGGTTTAGCCTATGAATTTGAACTTGAAACTTTAAATTTAAAAGGTGAAAATTCTCACGGTTTAGTTAAAATAATTAATTCAATTGATATTAATGTCGATAAGTCAAGAGAGGACTTTTATTTATTAGGGACTAATGGTGATGTTACTGAAAATATAAGAAGTATAGAAAGTATAAACAATCAGGATTATTTATATTCTGGTAATATAAAAGCCTACTCCTATATGGATTATACTGAAAGTGCAACAATAAGAATAAAACAAATTCATCCTTTTCCCCTGACTATAAATTCGATATCAATTGATGTAACAATGGGAGATTCTAATGCCTAAAGGAAAATTAGTTAAAGACGAAATATTTTATATATTAGATAATTTACGCAGTGAAGATATGGCAGAAGTAAAAGCCTTATGGAATGACAGCTGGCGTGAAAATATATATAAAAGTATAGAAAATGAAGACGTCATAATATTGCATGGACGCGGAATTAAGAAAGAAAAAGTTCCTATAGCAATGGGCGGTTTTAAAGAATTGTTTGAAAAAAATTCAAAAATTGCCTGTGTTTGGATGTTAACGGCTAAAGAAGCCTTATTAAATAAAGTAACGGTAATGAAGACATTAAAAAAAGCCGTAAAAGAAGCCGATGATAAATATGATTTAATGTACAACTACATTTATAAATCAAATAAAACAGCTAAAAAATGGCTTTCAATGCTGGGATTTTGTTTTAACAATCCGAAACCAAAAGGGCTTCAAGTTGAAAAAGGCTTTGAATTTTTCTATAAAATAACAAAAAGAAAGGGAAAACAATGTGTGTATTAGCAATTGCAGGAGGAGCATTAGCGGTATCGCAAGTATTTAAACAGTATCAGGATATAAATTATCAAAGGCAAGTTGGTAATTACCAAGCTGCTTTAATGCTTGAGCAAGGCAGACAAGCTGAACGGGAAGCTGCATACCAGCGTCAAGAGGGAATAGAAGAAGCAAGACGGCAAAAGCTTAATGCTATATTAAAAATGGGCGATAAAAAAGCTGCAATCGCTGCCCGTAATATTGCGTTATCTTCTCAAACCGCATTAAATACCGTTGATGATGAAAAATTAAACGGGGAATTAAATGCTTTAACTACATTAAAAAATTCGGAAAGAAAGGCTCAAACTTATATAGATAGAGCTAATGATTATTATCGTAATGCTCAATTGCAATCATTCCAAACTAAAAAGAAATATAGGGAAAATTTATATAACTTTGGAACAAATTTAGGAATGAAAACATTATCATGGGCTTTTAGTGCTTAATCCTCTTGCTTTTACAATGAAGAAAAAGAGGAATATATTTATTTAAAAAATTAGGAGAGTAATATGACAGAAGCATTTTCTATGCGAAAAATTCCTATAATTAAAGTAGATAATTTACCTGCTGAAGAAATTAAAAATACAGATAATGTAAAAATACTAGAATTAAGTAATTTTATTGATAAATGGGAGCAGGAATTACTATTTTCTCAAAACGGATTTTTTTCGCTAAAGGGTAAAGATGTTGAAAATAAAACAAAAGAATATATAAGGGAAATAGAAGAATTAATTAATACAAAAATTGCAGATGAAAAATTTTCTTATATTGAAGTAAAAGAAACCGCCAGAAAAGTAAAAAATGACAAAATATCTCAAATAAGAGAAAAAATGCTTAATTATGAGGTTTCACAATTAAGCGAATGGGAAACCTCTGTTTATGAAACTGCTTTAACATTAGCAAAAGAAAGAGCAATCCAATATAAAAACAATGAAGAAACGGTATATGGTGCATTGAATAATGCTATGACGGTATTGAATTTGCTTGCAGAAAAAGAGCAATGGGATTTTAATACTTTTAAAAGCAAAAAGGAAGAATTTATATCGGATTTTTATTATTCATTAATAAATTCTTTTATTAAAGAAAAAGATATTAATGCAAGTAAATATTATGAAAAATATAGTGAAAAAATAAAAGTAAAAGATAAAGAGCAGTTAGAAAACGCTGTTAAACAATTAAAAAATAATATTATTGCATTTAACTGGGCAAAGGAGTTATTTTCCTATAATTTATCAGATAAAGAGAATGAAAAAGAGATAAAATCTGTAAAAAATAAAGAACTTGAAGAAATAATCCGTAAATTTCTTAATGAATTTAAGTCAGATAAGAAAAAACAAGATGATATTGAAAAAAGAAAAAAGAATGAAGACAATTGGCAGGAAATATTAACTCAATTAAATACAGATAAAGAAAAGGCTATTCTTTACATTGATTATACTTTAGAT
>CANQRT010000016.1 GCA_947626325.1 Candidatus Gastranaerophilales bacterium
ATTGTAAGCCATTTTATGGGCTAAAATGGCTTACAATCCCCGTAAATGCAAAAGGCTGCCAGCAAAGCGGACAAAAAATATGTGATACCAAAATATCTGATAAATCGTGGGCAAAATCTCATTGGAATACAATAAAAATGTTTTATAAAAAAACACCTTATTTTAAAGAGTATGCTCCTATCTTTGAAAATTTATATAAAGAATGTGAAAATGAAGAGTTTTTGTGTAAAGTTAACTATAGGTTCATTTTAGCAATTAATGAAATATTGGGAATAAAAACTAAAATATCCTATTGTCAGGATTATGGACTAATAGACGGTAAAACTGAGCGTTTAGCAGATTTAGTTAAAAAAGCAGGCGGAACGGAATATATATCAGGCCCTGCCGCTAAAGATTATATAGTTAAGGATATTTTTGATGATTTTGGTATTAAACTTTCTTGGATGGATTATTCCAATTATCCAGAATATCCTCAGTTATATCCTCCGTTTGAACATGGGGTTAGTATTTTAGATTTAATATTTAATTGCGGTTCAGATACCGTAAATTATATGAAATTTGTAAAACCTGCAAACAGTTTATAATTTATTGTTTTAACCCCATATTTAAAGCAGTGTTAAAATCCTTTTCAGCGGTTTCTTTATCACCGCTCAAAGTTTCCGCTGCCCCTTTCATATAATACAAATGAGCATTTTTAGGTGAAAGTTTAATAGCGGTTTCATAATCTTCTATGGCATTTTTATATAATTTCTTTTGAAATTTATAAAACCCTCTCTGCTCATATAATAAGGAGTCTTTTGAATTATTTAATATAGCTGCATTATAATCATTTATTGCGTCTTGAATTTCATCAATATAGTATTTTAAAAAGGCTCTTTTAATATAATATTCATTATTATTGTAATCTAGCTTTATTGCTTCATCATAGTGCTTAATTGCAAGGTCATATTCTTTTATTTTTCTATGGATATCTGCTTTAAGCGCATACAGTTCAGCATCATTTTTATATTTATACATTGCTTTAGAATAGTAATCCAGTGAATTTAAGTAATTTTTATTTTTTGCATAAACTCTTGCAATAGCTTTATATATTTTTAAGGAACTGCTTTTAAGGGAAAGCGCATAAAATAAGAAATGTAGAGCTTTAGGGTATTCACCGAGATTTTCTCTGTTAATTCCTTTATTGTACATTTGATATAAAAGAAAATATCTTCTTAATTTACCAAAACCAAAATAAAACAAATGAAATCTCCTTAATTATTTAAACTGTGAATTGGTGCAGGAATTCTTCCGCCTCTGTTAATAAAAGTATCGGAGGAGATATTATTAACTTTCATAATTGGAGCTTCACCTAAAAGTCCGCCGTATACTGCAAAATCGCCTACAGATTTATTAGGAACTGGAATAATCCTTACTGCTGTAGTCTTTTTATTAATCATTCCAATAGCCATTTCATCAGCAATCATTCCTGATATTGTGCTATCAGGTGTATCTCCTGGAATTGCAATCATATCAAGCCCGACAGAACAAACACAAGTCATTGCCTCTAACTTATCAAAAGTTAAAACCCCAGATTTTGCGGCTTCAATCATGCCTGCATCCTCGCTAACTGGGATAAAAGCACCTGATAGACCGCCGACATAAGAACTTGCCATAATCCCGCCCTTTTTAACTGCGTCATTCAGCATTGCAAGAGCAGCGGTAGTTCCATGTGCGCCTGCGTGTTCTAACCCCATAGCTTGAAATATTCCAGCAACAGAGTCACCTTTAGCAGGAGTCGGAGCTAATGATAAATCTATAATCCCGAACGGAATATTCATTTTTTCAGCCATTCTTCTTCCGACTAGTTCCCCTGTTGAAGTTATTTTAAAAGCAATTTGTTTGATTTTATTAGCTAATTCGCCAAAATCTGCATTTTTAGGTAAGTTTTCAACGGCAGCTCTAACAACTCCTGGGCCTGATACTCCAATATTAAGCGCGCATTCATTTTCCCCGTAGCCGTGAAAAGCGCCTGCCATAAAAGGGTTATCCCCAGGAACATTACAAAAACATACAAGTTTTGCGGCGCCTATCCCGTCTTTATCAGCAGTTGAATTTGCGCTTTGCTTAATGATTGAGCCCATTTTTTTGACAGCATCCATGTTTATTCCTGCTTTTGTTGAAGCAAGATTAATTGATGAGCAAACTCTTTGTGTTTGGCTTAAGGCTTCAGGTATGCTTTCTATTAAAGCACTATCACCTCTTGTACAGCCTTTTTCAACCAGCGCAGAGAACCCGCCTATAAAATTAACATTAACCTCTTTTGCCGCTTCATCTAATACTTTTGCAAGATATACATAATCATATTCTTTGCACGCTTCGCCTACAAGTGAAATAGGTGTAACGGCTATTCGTTTGTTTATAATAGGTATTGAATATTCATCTTCAATCTCAGAAGCGTATGTATAAAGGTTTTTAGCATATTTTATAATCTTATTATAAATTTTGTCGCCTACCTGTTTAACATCTTCACCGCAGCAATCACGCAAGCTTAATGCTAAAGTAACAGTTCTAATATCAAGGTTGTGCACCTTTATCATATTTATTGTTTCTAATATTGATTTTTCATTAAAGAATGACATTTTTGTTCCTTAAATAGTGTGCATTTTATCGAATATTTCTTTTCTTTGAGTCCAGATTTCCATTCCAAGCTTTTCACCTGTTTGAGAAAGCGCCTCTTTTATTTCTTTAAAAGAGTATTTTGAACCGCCTATATCGCCTAACAAGAACATCATAAAACATCCCTGCATAATGGTTTGCCTGATATCTTCTATATTAACTTCATATTTTGCAAGAACATTAGATATTTCAGCAACAATCCCAACTCTATCCTTACCTGAAATCGTAACTATAATTTTATTTTCACTCATAATAACTCCATTTATTAGTATTATTTTATAAAGAATACCTTATAAATGCAATTATATTAAAATTTAAAACCTCGTTCCCCGTTTTCAATGAGCTTCAAATTTTGCTCTACTTCAGTTTTGCGTGTTTTATCTTTTATATTATCTAGTTCTTTTAATATTAATTTTTCACCTGTTGATTTTGTTATTTCAGAGGCATAGTCAATTAAGTATTCTTTTAGTGTCATAATAGCATTTGGATGACAGAAATTATGTATTTGTTTGTCTTTGCAAACTGACATAAATCTTTCACCAGTTCTTCCGCTGCCGTAGCAGGCTGTACAAAAACTTGGCAAATAGTTAAGCTCCATAAGCCAATTAATAACTTCATCAAGAGTTCTGTTATCATTTACTTCAAACTGGCTGGAGTCCTCATCTTTATTTTCGGGTTTATAATAACCGCCTACGCTGGTTTTTGAACCTCCAGAGATTTGAGAAATTCCAAGAGCAAGAACATCTTTTCTGCACTGTGCATTTTCACGGGTAGAAACAATCATTCCCGTATAAGGCACGCTAATACGGATAACGGCTACAAGTTTTTTAAAGGTATTATCATCTATTGCATTAGAAAATGAAGCAGGGTCAATATCATCCGCCTTCCTTATTCTTGGAACGCTGATAGTGTGAGGGCCTACTCCGTAGAGGGCTTCTAAATGCTCGGCATGCATTAAAAGTGCAATAAATTCATACATGTAATTTTCTAACCCAAAAAGAACACCTAACCCTACATCATCAATTCCCCCCTGCATAGCTCTATCCATAGCTTCAGTATGATAAGCATAATTATGCTTTGGGCCTGTTGGATGCAATTTTTCATAAGCGTCTTTATTATATGTTTCTTGAAATAAAATATAAGTGCCGATTTTTGCCTCGTGCAGTTTTTTATAATTTTCAACTGTTGTAGCTGCAATATTTACATTTACTCTGCGAATTGCACCATTTTTATGCTTTATGGAATATATTGTGTTTATAGACTCTAATATATATTCAATTGGATTATTAACAGGATCTTCTCCCGCTTCAATTGCCAGGCGTTTATGTCCCATATCCTGAAGCGCAATAACTTCTTTTTTTATTTCTTCCTGAGTCATTTTTTTGCGGGGTATGTGTTTGTTTTTTGCATGATATGGGCAGTATACACAGCCATTTACACAGTAATTTGAAAGATAAAGCGGGGCAAACAAAACTATCCTGTTGCCGTAGTATTCTTCTTTTATTTTTTTTGCAAGTTCAAAAATTTCATTATTAAGATTATTATCATTACAAGCCAGCAAAAGTGCTGCTTCTCTATGATTTAAACCGTTTTTTAACTTCGCCTTTTCAATTATTTCTTGTATTAAACTTAAGTTATTTTTATTTGTATTTATAAATTTTAATGTGTCTAAAATTTCTTCATTAGATATAAATTCTTCTGCTTTTGTTGATTTTGGATTATACATGTTTATTGCCTTTTTATACATACAGTATACTTCAAAAAGTTTTTTATTATATAATTTAAAAGATAAGTATGAAAAACGAATATAAGATTTATAAAAAATTTACTAAAAAGATAGTTTGCATAGTTGTTGTAATCGTTGTGATTATTGGAGTTTTAAACTATGTAATAAATCCATTTAATATATTTAATAATAATCTTATAGGCAGTAAAATGCTAAAGCCAAAAGCTAAAATGCAGGAACGATATACTAAATTTATAGCTTTTAAATTAGATAAACGAGAAATAGACGCTGTGTTTACTGGAACATCAAGGGTAGATTTAGCATTAAGTAAGGATTATTATAAACAGCTCACTACAAAGAACGCTGAAAACTTGGCAATGGGCGGTTTTTTGCTTTATGAATATTTGGATATATTTAAAAAAATGATTATAATTCATCCCGAGGTAAAAAATTTTTATGTGGGAGTTGATTTTGCGACATTCAGCAAAAATAAAACAGATAAAAATGAATATACACGATTTTCAATAAATCCTGTTAAAAAATTACTGCCTGAAGAAATTGGTTTTGCTTTGTTTTCAGGTAAAGGTGCATATTGCAGTATATGGACTGCAATAAAAAATATGATGGGTATAGAAAAAAGGATGTTTAATCCTGACGGAACAAGGCACATGTTTTTAGAACCTAGAACTTCCGATTATTTTATAGATGCATATAGGGAATATGTGGTAAGTTATGAAAAATATGTTCCAGATGAAAGAGGAATGGATATATTAAAAGAATTAAAAAAGCTTTGTGATGAACACGGTATAAACCTTTATATATTTATAATGCCGACACATATTACAGATGAATATTTAATAAATAAAATGCGTCCTAATGAATATGCACAATGGAAAAAGAATTTAACAAAAATATCTAAAGTTTATGATTTTCAGTATCCGTCAGAATATACAACAGAAGATATATCACCAGAGATGAAATACTTTTTTGAAGCATCACACTCAACATATTTACTTGGGAATAAGATATTAGAAAGATTAACTGGTAAAAATAGTGATTTTGGACGAATATTAGATGAAAATAATGTATCTAAATATGTAATGGAAGATAAAAAATCAATTGATAATTATGTAAAAAGTCACCCTCAAGTAATTAACTGGGTAGAAAAAAGTATTTAAGCAGGAGTTTGCAAATAAAAAGTGTTCATGATATAAATTAATTACTGCGAGGGGAAACCTTTGCTAGTCTACGGAACGGAAGTTTAGGACACTGAAAAAAAATATACAATTAGCTCAAGGTGCAGGTTTTTGCTACGGAGTTAAACGAGCGGTCGAAACGACAAAAAAAATAAAACTTGAAAATCAATTAAAAAAGGTATGGGTATTAGGCGAACTTATACATAATTCTCACGTAATAAAAGAACTGGAAGAATTAGGTATAATGACTGTTGAAGAATTACCCGAAAATGAAACAGGAATTTGCGTAGTACGCAGTCATGGTATGGCACCTCAAAAAATAAAGGAAATAACTGATAAAGGTTTTGAGGTTGTTGATTTAACTTGTCTTGACGTAAAAAAAGTACAGCAAAAAGCAGTACAGCTTGCTCAAGAAGGATTTTTGGTTCTGATATTAGGAAAACCAGAACACCCTGAAGTTGTGGCTATAAAAGCTAATGCACAAATGTATTCTGAAAATGTTTTTGTTATTCCTGATATTAATGCGTTAAATCTTCTTAAAGAAAGAATAAAAGAACATAAAAAGGTCGGGGTGGTTATTCAAACCACGCAGAAATTAGAGCTGCTGCAGGAAATAGTTAATAATTTAATTCCAATATCGGCAGAGATAAAGGTGTTTAATACAATTTGTAAGTCCACAACAATGCGACAGCAGGAGGCAAGAAAACTTGCAGAAAAATCTGATTTAATGATAGTTGTAGGCAGTAAAAAAAGTGCAAATACTACTCATTTAGCTGAAATATTATCTGATATAACAAAAACTCTGCATATTGAAACAAGAGAAGACTTAGTAAAATATAAAAATATTATTGAAAACTCTGAAAATATAGGGATTGCAGCTGGTGCTTCAACTCCAGATAACATAATAAATGATGTAATAAGCGAACTAGAAAAAATATAAGAAAGGATAAAAGAAAATGGCAAAAACAGCAAACGAACAAGACGAATTTGTCAGATTATTGGAAGAAAGCTATAATTACAAGTTTTCAGTAGCTGACGTAGTAAAAGGAATAGTAATTAAACAAGAAAACGAAGGTTTTTTGGTTGATATAGGCGCAAAAACCGAGGCTTTTTTACCTAATAGAGAAATAACAAATAATCAGGTAAATGACAGAGATTATTCTGAATACATTGCAATCAATGATGTAAAGGAATTTTATATTCTAAAAGAAGAAGATGAAGACGATGAAAACGGCAGAATTGTACTGTCCTTAAAGAAACTTTCTTGTGCAAAAGCATGGCAGGAATTGCAAAATGCAAAATATAACAATGAAACAATAATCGCTAAGGTGGTTTTAATAGTACGAGGCGGTGTAATTGTTGAAGTATCAGATTTAAGAGGCTTTGTACCTGCAAGTCAATTAAGAACAGGCGCTCCATTTGACGGTTTAATTGGAACTGAAATTGAAGTTAAAGTTTTAGAAGCAGATGCAAAGAGAAATAAATTAATATTATCTCAAAGACAAGCAGTAGCTGAACAAAGAGAACAAGTTGTTGATGAAATAATTTCACAGCTTGAAGTTGGTCAAGTAGTAAAAGGTAAAGTAGTAAGAATAGCAGACTTCGGCGGATTTATTGATATTAACGGAGTTGACGGTTTATTACCTATCTCAGAAATTTCATGGCAGAGAATTAAACATCCTTCTGACGTAATATCATTAGGCGAAGAACTTGAAGTTAAAATCTTAAAGATAGATATGGATATGAAAAGAATAAGTTTAAGCTTAAAGAGAATGGGTGAAAATCCTTGGGAATCAATAGAAAATCAATTCCAAGAAGGTCAAATAATAAAAGGTACGGTAAATAAAGTAACATCGTTTGGTGCATTTATAAACATTTATCCAGGGGTTGAAGCTTTATTGCCTTTAGCTGAAATGGTACCCGAAAATGCAAATCCGTTTAATATATACAATGTAGGTGATGAAGTTGAAGTATTAATTAAGAAATTTACACCTCAAGAACACAGAATTGCATTAAGTGTAAAAGATATTGTAAAAGAATAATTTAAAAGCTTAAAAAGACTCCCCGATAGGGAGTCTTTTTTTTTGTTAAAAAAAGTTAACAATTAAACAAGTTATAACAAAAAAAAACTTTTATATGTTTTAATGAAAACAAAAAGGAAAAGGAAGAAAAAATGAAAGTAAATGCAATTCAACCTGCACATGCTAAAAGAACAGGTAAAACAATAGGTACTATAGGCGGTTTAGGAATAGCTGGTGCTTATGTATTTAAAAACCGTAAAGATATATTTGTAAATGGTATAAATGCAGGTATAAAAGAAGTACAAGAACAGGGGCGTTTTATTTCTAGAAATAAAGCAGTATTAAGAGCAGGAGGAGTTGTTGCAGCAGCCCTTGCTGCTTCTGCATTAATAGGAAGATTTGTTTGTGGAACGATTGGTAAAATGATTGATAAACATAATGCTAAAAAAGCAGCAAAAGCAGCTCAAGAATTATAATAAAAATTTAATTAAAAAAAAGACCGCTAAATTTATAGCGGTCTTTTTATTTTAAAATATTTTTTAAATACATTCCCGTAAAAGATTTCTTGCATTTTGCTACTTGCTCAGGTGTGCCTTGAGCTACTATAGTTCCACCCTCATCCCCGCCTTGCGGGCCTAAATCAATAATATAATCGGCTGTTTTAATTAAATCAAGGTTGTGTTCAATAATTAAAATAGTGTTGCCCGCATCTGCAAGTTTATTAATAATTTTAATCAGCTTATCAAGGTCGTACCAGTGCAGACCAACTGTAGGTTCATCAAGCAGATAAAGAGTCTTGCCTGTTGCACGTTTATTAAGCTCGCTTGCAAGTTTTATTCTTTGAGCTTCACCGCCTGATAAGGTAGTAGAGCTTTGCCCAAGTTTCATATACCCTAACCCTACATCATTTAAAGTTTGAAGTCTGGATTTAATTTTGGGAATATTTTCAAAAAAGTCAAGAGCTTCTGCTATAGTCATATCAAGCACTTCGGAAATGTTTTTACCGTTATATTTAACCTCAAGAGTTTCTCTGTTGTACCTTTGCCCTTTGCAGACATTGCATTTAACATACACATCGGAGAGAAAATTCATTTCAATCCTTGTAACGCCGTCGCCTTTGCAGGCTTCACAGCGTCCGCCTTTTACGTTAAAACTAAATCTGCCTGCGCTGTAGCCTCTTACTTTTGCTTCCGCCGTTTTTGCAAAGAGTTCTCTTATATGTGTAAAAACATCCGTATATGTTGCAGGGTTTGACCTTGGGGTTCTGCCTATTGGTGATTGGTCAATACAAATGACTTTATCGATATTTTCAAATCCTAAAATCTTATCTACACCTTGAGGTTTGGGCTTATTTTTAAACAGTTTATGAATAGAATATTGGTATATAATATCATTCATAAGCGTAGATTTTCCGCTGCCAGAAATCCCTGTTAAAACAACAACTTTTCCCAATGGTATTTTTACATCGATGTTTTTTAAATTGTTTTTATGTGCATTAATAACTTCTAAATAGTTTCCGTTACCCTCACGGCGTTTTTTAGGTACGGGGATAAATTTTTCGCCCGACAAATACTGTCCTGTTAGTGATTTTTTGCAGTTTATTATGTCGTCTAATGTTCCTTGCGCAATAATTTTACCGCCTTTAACCCCTGCATATAGTCCGATATCAACTATATGATCTGCGTTTCTGATTGTATCTTCATCGTGTTCCACTACAATTAAAGTATTACCGAGGTTGCGTAGTCTTATAAGAGTTTTAATAAGCATATCATTATTGTATTGATGAAGTCCTATAGAAGGTTCATCTAAAACATAAAGAACACCTGAAAGACCGCTTCCTATCTGAGTAGCAAGTCTTATCCTCTGCGCTTCTCCGCCTGATAATGTTGCTGACATTCTGGCTAAATTAAGATAGCTTAACCCTACATCCAGCATAAATTTGAGTCTTGCTCTTATTTCTTCAAGAATTTGTTTTGCTATGGTTAATTTATAATCATCAAGCTCAAGATACAAATCTGAAAAGAATTTATAGGCTTCTTTTATGGATAAAAGGCAAACTTCATAAATATTTTTGCCCCCGACGGTTACTGCAAGCGGAAAGGGTTTTAATCGTGCGCCTTTACAATCGTTACAAGGTATCCTAGACATATAATCCTGTATTTGCTCTCTAATTTCATCAGAGTTGCATTCTTCATATTTTCTCATAAAATACGGGATTACACCTGAAAACGGTCTAGTTTGCGTAACATATCTAGTTCCGCCAAATTCTTTAAATCTTAATTTAACGCACTCATTTTTACTTCCATAGAGGATTATATTTTGGTGTTCTATGCTTAAGTTTTCAAAGGGAGTTTCCATATCAATCCCGAAGTGATTAGCAACTGATGTTAAAACGTCAAGATAATAGGGATTTCCTGTTTTTGCCCACGGATATATTGCGCCTGCTTTAAGTGATTTTGTTTTATCTGGTATTATTAAATCGGGGTCGGGTTCAAAATGTGCACCTAAACCTAAGCAGGTAGGGCAAGCTCCATAAGGATTATTAAAACTGAAGATGCGGGGTGCTAGTTCTTCAAAACTGATATTGCAATTGGGACAGGCAAGTTTTTCACTGAAAATCATTTCTTTTCCGCCTATAACATCAACGGTTAATAATCCGTCAGCTTTTTGCAGTGCTATTTGTGCACTGTCTGTTAATCTAGCTTTTGCGCTTTCTTTTATGACGAGTCTATCTACAACAACTTCAATAGTATGCTTTTGCGTTTTTGTAAGTTCTATTTCCTCCTCGTCAAGATTATAAACTTCTCCGTCAACTCTTACTCTTACAAAACCTTCTTGTTTCAATTCTTGAAACAAATTAATAAATTCCCCTTTTTTTCCTCTGACAACAGGAGCAAGCAGTTGAATTTTAGTACCCTCGGGGAGTGTATAAATTTTATCCACAATCTCATCAATAGATTGAGGTGCTATTTCGCACCCGCACTCGGGACAGTGAGGTGTGCCTATTCGCGCAAAAAGAAGTCTTAAATAATCGTAAATCTCTGTAACTGTTCCGACTGTAGAACGAGGATTGTTGCTAGTTGATTTTTGGTCAATAGATATAGCGGGTGATAATCCCTCAATACTTTCAACATCAGGTTTATCAAGCTGACCGAGAAACTGTCTTGCGTAATTTGAAAGACTTTCCACATAACGTCTTTGTCCCTCTGCAAATATAGTATCAAAAGCAAGCGAGCTTTTCCCTGAACCCGATATTCCTGTAAATACAATTAATTCATTTTTTGGCAGTTCAAGACTTACGTTTTTTAAGTTATGCTGATTAGCTTTTCTGATAATAATTTTGTCGTTCATATAAATATTATTACATAAAATTTATTGCGCGGAAAATTAATTTTCGTATCTTGAACCTTTTGAATTTGATACTTTTCTGCCTATACTTTCAATTTTACTTTTTATGCAGTTAACGCAATGTTCAGGTGAGTCATTTATACAGCTTTTATTTGGGTACAGTTCGTATTTTTTTCGGTATGGAGTGCTTGTCATATTAATCATAACAACATTAGCACCAGAATTAAGTGCGATAAGTCTGCCATTTGGTCTTATAGTTTCCATTGCAGTAGTTGCAGGGATGTTAATATCGGGAAGCATTAATCTTGTAATAGCCATAGCTCTTAATGAAAGGTCAAAATTATCGTTAATATCATTTGCAAGCGGAGTGTTTGGGTGGGCAATAAATGGGCCTATTCCTACCATATCTGCATTTAATTCTTTAAAAAATAAAATATCCTCTGCAATAGAGTCAACGCTTTGTCCTTTTAAACCTGCAATAATACCTGTTCCAGTTTCGTATCCAAGCTTTTTTAAATTATAAAGGCACTCTATCCTGTTATCAAAACTCATATTCGGGTGGAGCTTAGTGTATAGATTTTTGTCAGTCGTTTCAATACGCAGAAGATACCTGTCTGCCCCTGCTGATTTAAAAGCCTTATACTCATCATACGAGCGTTCTCCGATACTTAAAGTAACAGCAGTATCATATTTTTTGATTTTTTTTATCAGTGAGCACAACTTATCACTATCAAAGAACATATCCTCTCCGCCTTGTAACACCATTGTCTTATAACCAGCGTTAACAGCTCTTTGAACACAGTCAAGAATTTCTTCTTCACTTAATCGATATCGTTCCAGCTCTTTATTATCCCGTCTTAGTCCGCAATAAAAACAATTACATCTGCATATATTGGTAAATTCTATTAAACCTCTAATATGAACAAAATTACCTTTATATTTTTCCCTTATTTCATTTGCATTTTGAAAAAGTTTATTATCGTTGCTTTCAAGTAAATTAATGATTTCGGATTTTTTTAACAAATTTGGCATAAGTTTTAAATTGAAGCATTTATGGTTTCAAGTAATTTCATCTGGTTATTTTTAATATGTTCATATACTTTTGGTGTGTTAATTTGAATTTCACAATTAACAAGTTTATTTTTGAGTGAATTTAATTTTTTTTGAGCAATAAATTGTTTGTATTTTTGAACAGCAAGAATATCACGCTGTCCGTCAAGGATTTGTAATATGGGTTCTTCCAATTGAACGGTATCAAGTTTGCGATTTAAATATGCAATACACAAACCAGCACAAGCTAAAGCAATTAATGCAGGTACAATTTTTTTCTTCTTTTTTTCATCAATATTGGGATTTGAAAATGCACCTTGTTTTGTTACGGTGCTTTTAAAGTAAGCACGATTAGAAATACTATTTACGGGGAGAATTTTCATATTACCTTCCTTGATAAATTTTTTCTGTAGCTATCTATTATATCATATTTTAAAAAAAAGAAAAGAGTTTTTGTATAATACTTAAAATATCCGTTTGGGGGATAAATAAAAAATCGAGTATAAATTTTTATAAAAATGTGATAAAATAAACAAAGAATTTAAGGAAATAAAATGAGCGCAGAACACTGGTCAGGATATATAGGAACATTACATGTACACTGGGATACACTAATAACAATGTGGTGTGCAATGCTATTTGTTATTTTGCTCGCATTTATATTGACTAGAAAATTGGAAATAATTCCAAATAAACTCCAAAGTGTTGCAGAGAGTATAATGAAATTTTTTACTGGCAGTGTTTCTGATATAGAAAATGGGGAAAAACATATTCCGCTAGTGGGTTCACTGTTTTTATTTATACTTTTTGCAAATTTAATGGGGCAGTTGCCTTTAAGATTAATACATTTAAAGTCGGGTGAGTTTGCTTCACCTACAAACGATATAAATATGACAGCTGCAATGGCTGTATTGGTGCTGTTTTATTATTTATATCAAGGGTTTAAGAAAAAGGGTATACACGCAATCTGGCATGGGTTTTCCTTTGCAGGGATTATAACCATGCTTGTTGATTTACTTGAGATGATAACAAGACCTTTAAGTTTATCTTTAAGGTTATTTGCGAATATATTTGCTGGAGAAATACTTGTATCGGCTTTATTGGGAATAATGGCAGTAGGACTGCCTATACCTGCAATGTTTTTTGAAATATTTGTAGCATTTATACAGGCATTTGTATTTATGATGTTATCTATAGCATATATATCGACATCAGTATCAGAAGAACATTAGAGAAAAGGAGATAAATAATGGAAGAAGTAAAAGCAATTTCAGATTTAGCACAGCTTGGGGCGGGTTTAGGTATCGGGCTCGCTGCATTAGGTGTAGGTTTAGGAATAGGTATCGGTTTAAAAGGATTATTAGAATCTATTGCAAGACAGCCTGAAATGGCTGGAAAAGCATTTATTAACTTTCTTGTTGGTGCTGCTTTAGCTGAAGCCTGCGCTTTATACGCTTTAGTTGTTTCATTTAAACTTTTGGGGATGTTTTAATAGAGGCGAAAAATGGAGTTTGATGCAACATTTTTAATAGCGGCAATTAGTTTTATTGTTTTTGTTTTTATTATGAACAAAATTTTCTATGCTCCTATATTAAATATTATGAAAGCAAGACAAGATTTTGTTGAAGAAAATTTTGAACAAGCTGGAAAAACAAAAGAACAAACAAAACTGCGTTCTGAGTATAGAGAGGGTGAACTTGAAAAATCACGTGAGGCTGCGCGAGGTAAAATTGCAGCTCATTCTCAAGAGTTGAAAACAGAGCGTTCAAAACAAATATCCGAATATAAAAATGAACTGTATTCTAACATTTCACAAGAACGTGATAACTTAAAAAATTCTGCTATAGAGGCAAAGGAAGTTTTAAAAGACTCAGTTGTTAATATTGCAAAAGAAATCTCTCAAAAAATTTTAGGTGAAAGTGTTAATCAAGAGTTAATTAATAAATCGAACATAGAAGAATAAACATGAACAGCATTATTCATACATTAATACAAACAAATACAATTAACTTTATAGTCGTTTTGGCGGTGTTAATATTTATATTGTCAAAGTTAAATGCAGGCACAAAAATTAATAAAATTAAAGAAGAAATAAAAGAATATGTAGAAAATTCAGTTTCGGAAAAAACAATTGCAGAGAAAGAACTTGAGGCGGTTGAAGAAAAAATAAAACAGCTTCCTAAGGAAACTAAATTAATAGAAACAAGTGCAGAAAATAATATTAAAGGACTTGAGCAGAAAATCAAAAAAGAAATAGAAGATAAGAAAAACGATATAAAAACCTCTGCAGATAGAATATTAAATTTGGAAATTAAACAATTTAAATCAAAATTAACGTCAATACTATCGGAAAAGTCTGTAATACTTGCTAAGGATAATGCAATAGAACAGTTAAAGAATAATAGTGAACTTCATAATAAATACATAAATGAGGCAATAGAAGAAATCGGCAGGATAAGTTTATGAAAATCGGCGATATAAAAAATATTAAAATAGCAAGAAAATACGCTGACGCAATATATATTTCGGCAAAAGAAGCTAATATTGAAGAAAAAGTGCTGTCGGATTTAATTTTTACGTTAGAAACTTTATCCGTAAATAAAGAATTGTCTGACTTTTTATTAAGCCCGTTAATTAAAACGGAAGATAAAAAGGATGTAATTCAAAAATTGTTTACTCCGCATACGGATAAAATAACAATAGATTTTTTAAATTTATTATCAGAAGCTCAAAGACTGGATGCCTTAGGTGAAATAGTAAATAAATATAAAGATAAAATAAATGAAGCAAAAAATATAGAAAAACCGCTTATTATTTCAGCTGTGGACTTAAACGAAAATCAAAAGGAGCAGGTAAAAATAAAACTTCAAGATAAGTTAAATAAAACAGTAGAACCTGAATTTATTGTAGATGAAAGTATTATAGGCGGATTAATTGTTGAAATCAAAGATAAGACAATTGATTGCAGTTTAAAGACAAAATTTGAAAATATGAGAAAAGAATTAATAAAAGGAAACTAAAATGACAGTAATAAATCCTGATGAAATAACATCAATAATAAAAGAGAAGCTTCAAAATTACGAAACAAAACTTGAGGTAAAAAATGTAGGTGTCGTAATAGAAGTAGCAGACGGAATATCAAGGATATATGGTTTGAGTAATGCAATGTCCTCCGAGCTTGTAGAGTTTGAGGACGGCAAAGGAACTCTTGGTATAGTATTAAACCTTGAAGAAGATAATGTAGGTGTTGTAATATTAGGTGATTATACACACATTAAAGAGGGAATGAGCGTAAAAACAACGGGGCGCATTGCCTCAGTACCTGTTGGATACGGCTTATTAGGCAGAATAATTGACCCAACAGGTGCACCAGTTGACGGCAGAGGTGATATAAATTTTGAAAAAACAAGACCAATAGAACGTGTTGCTCCTGGAATTGTAACAAGAAAATCAGTTTGTGAACCATTACAAACAGGTTTAACTGCAATAGATGCGCTGACTCCGATAGGCAGAGGTCAAAGAGAACTTATAATTGGCGACCGTCAAACAGGTAAAACTGCTATTGCAATTGATACTATAATAAACCAAAAGGGAAAAGATGTAATTTGTATATACGTAGCTATAGGTCAAAAAACATCAACTGTAGCGCAATTAGCAAAAACTTTGGAAAATTATGGAGCTATGGAATATTCAATTATAGTTTCGGCTCCCGCAAACGAATCTGCTCCAACACAGTACATAGCACCATTTGCAGGCTGTGCCATTGCAGAAGAATTTATGGAACAAGGTAAATCTGTATTAATAATATATGATGACTTATCAAAACACGCACAGGCATACCGTGCTATGAGCTTATTATTAAAACGTCCATCTGGTCGTGAAGCATACCCAGGTGATGTATTTTATCTTCATTCAAGATTGCTTGAACGTGCGTGCAAATTAAATGACGAACTTGGCGGAGGAAGTATTACCGCATTACCTATAATTGAAACACAGGCAGGCGATGTATCTGCTTACATTCCGACAAATGTAATATCAATAACAGACGGGCAGATATTCTTAGAATCAGGATTATTTAATGCAGGCACAAGAC
>CANQRT010000017.1 GCA_947626325.1 Candidatus Gastranaerophilales bacterium
TTCTATTCCTCTTATAATTGCAGGAGTAAGTTCATATTCTTCGCCCGTTTTTCTTGATAATACTTTTGAGCCTACAGATGCATAGGGAATAATTTGTCCCTCCTCTATATTTTGAGCTCCGCAGACCACAGTTTTTGTTTGATTGCCTAAATCAACTTCTACTAAATGAAGTTTATCTGCATTTGGGTGCATTGATATTTTGTTTATGCGTGCTGTTTGTATATTAGTAAACTTTGCTCCGCTTTTTATTACTTCTTCTACTTCAAGTCCGCTCATTGTAAGAGCATGTATTATTTCTTCTTCGCTTAAATCGCTTATATCTACAAATTCACTTAACCACTCTAATGATACTTTCATTTTCTTGTCCCCTATAAAATATTTATTTCATTGTATTATAAATATTTTTTTATGTCATCAGAGAACTTTCTTTTGTAAAATCTTATTATGTAATCGCTTTTTAGTTCTTCATCAAAGTATATTGTAATTGTTTTTATATTCTCGTTTAACAGCCAAGAAGGATAATTATCAGTAGGAATTAACAGCTTTCCGTTTCTATGTGATTGTATGTGCAATATTGAGTTGGAATTATTTATTTCTACTGAATAATTTTTAAGCTTATTATATCCGCTTTTGTTTACTGGTTCTATATATAGTAAATCAAATTCTTTGCCGTTTTTTGGAGTTTTAAATTCTATTTCTATTTTATCAGGGTATTTTTTTAGATTATAATCTTCATTTATCTCATACATCGGCAGAGTTTTAGTCGAATTTCCCCATACTTCGGCAAGTAAAAATAAGGGGTCTGTTGATAATGTATAATCAAGTAAATATAAGTCATTTTTAGTATAATTTACTTTGTTATTGCTCTTTTTTAAATATACGCTGTAGAGCTCTGACTTAACTTCATACTCCCTGCTTAAAAGTATTGCTCTATATATCGGGTTAATCCTTAGTGAGGGAAATATTCCGTCAAAACTTATTGCGCTATGCAATAAAATTATTTCTGGCTGTGAGTTAATTAAGTTTCTTAACGAATTTTCAGCCTGGGCTGTGGATATTGAATTATAAAATGACGTATATTGAACAGGGATTTTTTTATTAAGATACATATAATATAATCCATGGTTTGTTAAGTCATAAAATACAGTGCAATTTTTTATTTCATTTATAATATTTTTACTCAAATTAAGTCCGATTTTATTTGCCATTTCATCATATTTATTAAAATTTTGTATGTTCGTTTGCTGATTATAAAAAATCAGCACTATAGAAATAATGACTATTGAAGGTTTCATTATATTTTCTCTGTATTTTGGAAACTTTATATATAAATAATATGGGAGCATTATTCCGATAAAAGGCAGTGAAATTAATGATATTCTAATAAGATAATCATAATCTATACGTCCGAAAGCATAATTTACTGATATTATTGAAAATAAAATTATAAATAAATAAAAGAAGGTTTCATTTAGTCTTTTATTTTTTAATGTATATACAAGTTCTAGAAAAAATATTGGAAGAAAAATATACACAATAAATCTTGGCAAATAGTAAAGTGTTTGTTTTAAGGAATAATTATAATCTCCAAATACTGTGCTTGTTTAAGATAGGCAATAATAAAGTTTTTATTTGGAAGTAATATTATTAATACAGCTGTAATTATTATAAATAAACTTAAAAACTTGTTTGAGTTTGGAGTTTTAAATAATTTATATAACATATAAAGAGCAAGAGGTAGTGAAGAAACGCACCAAAATGAACCTATTGTTGTCCAGCTCATCATAAATATAAATGATGTAATTAAATATAAGATAATCCATAACATTAATTTAAAATATGAGTTATTACAAATGTTTTTTAAAAATATTAAATAGGCACAATAGTAAATTTTAGTAAAATAATCAACGGGAATAATAATCGCAAGAAGTGCAAATAGAATACTGTCTGAAAAAATATATCCAGATAATATTGTTATAACAACTATACTAATATTTTTTAAAAATATTTCAGCTATAGCTGAAGAATAAACATCTATTGAGCCAAATAAATACTTTGCCGTAAAAGAAGGCAAAATATCTTTTAACCCATGAACAAGCATTATATCCTTGTAAAAATCCATTTTAAATGCATCGTGCATATAATATACAGCATATTTCTCGCCCGAATGGTGTGCATCAAAAAGCCCAATGGGGTGACTATAGGCACTATAGCATAATAATAGCAAAATAGGAGCTATTGCCCAAGGTGAAAGAAAGTTTTTACCCCCCCCCAGGCGTTTTCTTATGTCTATAAATCCTATTATTATTAATATTGCGATTACTGAAATAAGAACAGGGTAAACTTTACCGTTATAAGGATATAAACAAAGATATCCTAATAAACATATATATTGTAATTTATAAAAATCCTTTGAAAATGTATATTTAATTGGTTTTATATTATTTAATTTATCAGCAGTCCAATCAGTAAATTTGTATAATTTAAGCTTATTTCCTAAAAATAAAACAATAGGAAGCAGTATAAAAAATAATCCTGTATAAATAAAAATTACACTTAAATCAAGATATTTATTGTGGTCTGAATATATTGTTAATCCTGAATAAAAATCTGATAAATCGTTCCAATGACAAGTCGCATAAAGAATGGCATATAATTTTATTGTTGCAAATATTGCAATAATAGCAGTTATTACTATACTTAATATGTTATATTTTTTAGCTTCCAAAACCTTAACCCGTTTTTTTATATTCTAACACTAAAGATTGCCAAGCATTAATTTTTTTACAAATGTAGAATTAAAATGTAATATAAAAAGTAATGAAAAGTGATAGTTTAAAAAATATTGATATAGAACTTATCAGAAAAGCAGTGCAGCTTGAAGAAAAGTATAAATATATTGATTTAGAGGGGCGGGAAAATACTTTTTCTGGCTTTATTTTAAAGCAAATTAAGCAAATTTATAAAAATTCTCATAAAGATATTAAATGGCTTTCTATAATTGAAGCTTTTGAACACTATCCTATGGAAACAGTTATGCAAAGAAAGAGAAGTGTTATAAGATTTGTGAGCATGTTAAAAAAAGAATTAAATCAATCTGATAATACAGCTGAAAATACTAGAGATGTTGATATTTATAATGATGATGTTGCATTATTAAAGGGAGTTGGCCCAAAGTTTGCATATTTATTAAATAAACTTGGTGTTTATTCTGTATTTGATTTAATCAGCTTTTATCCTAAAAAATACATTGATTATTCTTCACATTCACTAATAAGAGATTTAAGAGTTAATCAAACAGTTACAATATATGGGACAATAACTGCTTTAAGAACCTTCACTACTAAAAATGGACTGACGATAATTAAAGTAACAATAACAGATAGCAGTGCATCTTTAGAACTTAATTTCTTTTACTCAAAATTAAATAGGTATTCCTTAGAAAGATATAAAGCTCAATTCCCTAAATTGAGCGGAATTATAGTATCTGGAACTGTAAAGCTTGATAATTATACAAATAGATTAACAATTGATAAACCTCAATATCAAATAGTTAATGATGAAAACTTTGAAACTGATAACTTAAACCTAGGCAGAATTGTTCCTGTTTATCCTCTTGTCGAAAATTTAAACATAAAAGCACTTAGAAAAGCTGTTAATTCTGCGCTTGATAAATACTGTTCAAAAATCCAAAATCTTCTGCCAGATGAGATTATAAGTAAATACAATATGGATAATAGAGAGCAGGCTTTAAGAATAATTCATTTTCCCTCCTCACAAGAGGAACTTGAAAAAGCAAGATTTACTCTAGTTTTTGAAGAGCTGTTTTTGCTTCAAATAAAATTATTTTCTATAAGAGCAAAAAATGAAAAGGCGTATAGCACTGTTTCTCTTGAAATAAAAGAAGATGGACTTGTTAAAAGGTTTATTAAAAGTCTGCCTTTTAAATTGACAGATGCTCAAATTAGAGCAATTAACGAAATATTAAATGATGTTAATTCAGATAAACCTATGCAAAGACTGCTTCAAGGTGATGTAGGAAGCGGAAAAACTGTTGTTGCCTGCATTATGTTATTAGCTGCTATAGAAAATGGTTTTCAGGCTGTAATTATGGCGCCTACAGAAATTCTTGCCCAGCAGCATTTTAATAACTTTATTAAGTGGCTTGCGCCTATGGGTATAAATGTTGCTTTGTTTACCTCATCTAATACTAAAAAACAAAGAGATAAACTTGAAAAAGATTTAAGAAACGGGCAAATTAATATTGCAGTTGGAACTCACGCCCTAATACAGGATAATGTTGAGTTTAAAAACCTAGGCGCTATTGTTATAGATGAACAGCATAGGTTTGGCGTAAAACAAAGAAATATGCTGAAAAATAAAGCAAAAATTCCTCAAACTTTAACAATGACTGCTACTCCAATACCAAGAACTCTGGCATTAACTGTTCATGGTGATTTAGATTTGACAATTATAGATGAACTTCCAAAGGGCAGAAAACCAGTTAAAACTGCTTTGCTTAAACAATCACAGTATAAACAGGCGCTTAATCTTATAAAGGATGAAGTAAACAAAGGACATCAAGCATATATTGTATTCCCTTTAATTGATGAATCTGAAACTTTATCAGCAAAAGCTGCTACAAAAGAAGCTGAAGAATTGCAAAATGGATACTTTAAAGATTTAAAAGTCGGTCTATTACATGGGAAAATGAAAACAGATGAAAAAGACAAAGTAATGAATGACTTTAAAAATAAAAAATATGATGTACTTGTTTCAACAACAGTAGTTGAAGTAGGGGTTGATGTACCAAATGCAACAGTAATAGTGATTGAAAATGCAGAGCGTTTTGGGCTTTCTCAGCTTCATCAGCTTAGAGGCAGGGTTGGAAGAAGTGATGTTCAGTCATATTGTCTGCTTGTTTCTTCAACTAGAAATGAAGAAACTTTGCACAGGTTAAATGTGCTTGTGCAAACAAATGACGGATTTGTTATTGCCGAAAAAGATTTAGAAATTAGAGGGCCTGGAGAGTTTTTAGGTGTTAGACAAAGCGGTCTGGTTGAATTAAGGCTTGCTGATTTAACTAGGGATTTGCCTATTTTGGAATTGGCTCGGAATGAAGCTCATGAGTGGGTTAAATCACATTCAATTAATGAATATCCTAAATCTTTACAGGATTATTTAAAATCTCAATTAAGCGCAGCAGACGGACTAAATTCTCCTGATTAAATTTTTTCGTATACATATAATGTCCAATCACCTGAATGTGTTAGGGTATCTAGTCTTAGTTGTGTTTTACAGGCTTCAAGTAAATTTATTTTCAAAGACGAAAATAAAAGAAATATAAACGGTGTTTTTTCATATTTTGTCTCATCTTCCAATATAATTTTCATAGTATCTTTTGAAAGGAATGATACGTTTTCCAGTATAATTATGCCTATTCTGTCTCCTTTTTTCATTTGTGAAATAATACTATTTACATATTTATCTATTTTTTTATTGGGGATTTCGCTGAAAAAATCCTTGTAAAGTGTTTTACCGTTTTTTAATACCTCGTTGTAATCATAGTTAAAAAGTACTTCATCAAAATTATATTTGTTAATGGAATAAAATTTATATTGTGTATCCTCGTCAAGGTATCTGTAAAATTTGTCTGCGCCGTAGTATGTTAATATAACGCTGTCAGAGTGTTTTAATCTTGAATGTCTTAAAAGCTCAACAACAGCTCTATGCCCCTCGGGGCGGGTTAATTTGGGTGCTGAATTATCTGCTGTTATCAAATAAAATATATTAAGAATAAAAAATATTGTTCCAAGGATAAATCCAGCTTTTTTGTTATTTAAACTAAAAAGCCCTATAGCAAATGCTATTATTAATATTGGATAGATTTCAGTTGTGTATTTGGTAATTAAAACCATTTTGCCAGTTAGTGAAATAATAACTATTACAGCAAAAAACGCTGCTGCAGTTACCAAAAGGTATTTTATAATTTTATTTTCACTAAAAAATGATTTTACTGTGAAAAATACTCCGATAATTGAGGGAACAAGGGCAAATATAATAAAAGAAAAATTAATTTTACCGCTTTTAATTATGTATGAAGTAAAAGATTGAGCAGTATTTACAATATTTGTTTGAACGGGTGAAAAATAATCAATAAAAACACATACAATTTTTACGGGCGAAAATTGCGACCAGAACTGTGAAAGAGTTTTTGATGAAACGATTGTATAAAAAAACGGCATTAGTATTAATAAAACTATAATAAAGGGCAAAATATAAATAAAAATTGATGTAATATTTTTTATATTTATTTTAAACTCGTTATTTGTTTTATATAAGTACGCACATAATGCGCAAATTATGAAAAAGGAAAATATAATTCCTAACGTATGCAGTGCAATTAAAATGATATTAAAAAGTAAAAAAGCAAGTAAATTACGCTTAGCAGGATTTTTTGCAGATTTTATAAAATAAAGCACAATAAGAGAAGATATCAAGAAAATTAAGGAATACAGTCTTACTTCTTGTGCAAAATAAATGCAAAAAGAGCTTAATGCGGTAAATAAAGCACAAAATAATCCAATTGCTTTTGATTTTATTTCCCTGCCTATAAAATACATAACAATTACGCTTAATATTGATGGCAAAACTGAAGATAATCTGAGCGATATATCACTATCAGGGAAAATAAATATCCACAATTTAAGATAAAGATAATAAAGCGGAGTATGCGGATTTAATAAAACTAAATTAATAAATTTACTAAAATCATTCGTTGAAGCAATATTCCAGCCAACATACTCATCAAACCAGAGACCTTCAGGCTTATCTAAGAACCAGACTCTAAAAATAGCCGATATTAAAATTATAATAAATAGTTTTAAAACAGTATTGCTTTTCATTCTAGTTTTTATTTACATGGTAATATTAAAATAATTCTAACATATATTGGAATAAGATTGTATGAAATTAATAATACAAATACCTTGTTATAATGAAGAAATTGCTTTGCCAGTTACACTTTCACAACTTCCTAAGCATATAGACGGTATTGATGAAATAGAAGTGCTGGTATCTGATGATGGAAGTACGGATAGAACTGTTGAAATAGCAAAATCCTACGGGGTTAAACATATAGTAACTACTAACCACCATAGAGGATTAGCAAGAACCTTTATGGCAGGACTTCAAAAGGCAATATCAGAAGGTGCTGATATTATTGTAAATACTGATGCTGATAATCAGTATAATGCAGATGATATTAAAAAACTTGTTAAACCTATACTTGAAAAGAGAGCTGATATTGTAATAGGCGCAAGACCTATTAAGGATATAAAACAGTTTTCAAGATTAAAAAAGTTTTTACAATATTTTGGTTCAAAAATAGTAAAATTATTGAGCTCCTCTGCAATAGATGATGCTCCAAGCGGATTTAGAGCTTTTTCTCGTGAAGCTGCTTTATCTATAAATGTTTTTGATAACTATACCTATACTATAGAAACTGCAGTTCAATCTAAAACAAAAGGACTGCATTTAATATCTGTTCCCATACGAGTAAATGATACTTATAGAAAATCTCGTCTTGTAAAAAATATTTTTACTTATATTCAAAAAAATTCTTTTACTATATTAAGAATGTTTATAATATACCGTCCTTTTAGATTTTTTGCCTTAATAGGCGGTTTTATATTCTTACTAGGATTAATATTGCTTGGTAGATTTTTGTTCTATTACTTTTTTGGGAGCGGAAACGGATATATTCAATCCTTGATTATATCATCAATACTTTTAATTACGGGTTTTCAAACGTTTATATTTGGCGTTTTAGCTGATTTATTAGCTATTAATAGAAAATTAATTGAAGATATACAAATTCGTACTAAAAAGCTTGAAAATAAATAGTCAATAAGTTTAAGACTAAAGACTAACATATTTTTTGTTGGATTTTATGATAATTCTGTTATGAGAATTATTATTGTTATTCTAATTTTAATATGTATTAAATGTATAAGTTTTGCAAGTGAAATGACTGACTATATAAGCTCTTTGACTGATTGCTGTGAAAATGAATCATATAAAACATTTCAAAAAGTTATAAAGGGTAATGCAAGTATATCAGATGTAGAAAAGCAGTTTATTATAGATAGGGAAATATCAGACGAGTTAAACTCATCATTTATATATACTGACCTTGAAAATTGTATAAAAATAGCTCTTGAAGAAAACTATGATATAAAAATTCAAAATAAATACAAGGATCAATATTATTGGCTGTACAGAAATGCACAGTTTCAGCTTTTACCAGATATTTACTATAACTTTAATATAGCAAACTTAGAAGGTCAGTATTTAGTAGGAGGAATAGTCGCAACTGTTACTCATGAAGTTCCGATACAGAGTCTTGCTGTTTTGCAGTGGTCAACAATTAATCAAGGAAAGTATTTTTTTCTAGTTGCTCAATCAAAAAATATGTTTAAAGCATATAAAGCTAATTTAGAATTTACAAAAGAACAAAAAATGCGTGATACAGTTCTTGCATACTACGATACATTAGAAAAAAAAATGGAAATTGAGGTGCAAAAAATCAATTTATATGACAGGCTGGAGCAATTAAAATACACTCAAGCAAGATTTGATGCAGGAATTGGAACATTATATGACGTAAAAAGAGCACAAGCAGAATTTGCCAGAGCTCAGCAGGATTATACAGAAACATTAAATTCTTTAAGGTTAAGACAAGCAGCACTTGCAAATGTTTTAGGAGTGGATATTTTAGATGCAATATATCCGTTTGAAATTACTGTTGATCAAAGAGTGCTTGTAAATCCTGATAGAAGTATTGAAGAATTATACACTCAAGCACTTGAAGCAAGAGAAGATATACGGGCAAAAAAGGCTGAAATACAGGCATATAAAGCACAGAGAAGTTCAAATTATACTGATATAATTCCAGAACTTACACTATCTTATCAAAATGGTTTAGTAGGTACAAAAAGAGTCGGAATGACTGCTCATAACAGTATAACATTAGATTTAAGAGCGCACGTTGGAAAAAATTTACTTATGGGAACAATAACACAAATTAAGTCTGATACAGCACTTGTTAAAGCTAAAAAACTAGAATTGGCAAATCTTCAAAGAGAAGTTAAAGAAAATATTTTATCGTCATACTATGACTCAATAAATGCTCTAAAAAAAGTTGAAGCCTCAAAAGTTGAAACAGAGGCTGCTGATGTCAGCTTGGATTTATCATTAACGAATATGAAACTTGGAGAAGCTACTTTTATTGATGTTATTTCTTCTCAAAATTTAAAAGTGCAGTCTAATATTAATTTAATTAAAAATATGATAGAATACAATAAAGCTCAAACTAATTTATTGTTTGAAATAGGTTTATTGAGTCCTAAGACTGTTTTAAGGGATTATAAAACTAAGTTTTATTAGATTATTCGGAAGTAAAAGATGATTGAATTTTTAAAAAAAATTTTTAAAATTAAAAAAAATTCCTATATGGAAACTGAAATATACGAACAGCCCGATGTTATTAATAATTTAATAAAAAAATATATTAATAAAGATGGAACAATTAACCTTGAACTTCCAGATAATATTAAAAAAACTGCTTTAATTGCAAGCGGTTCTTCATATCACAGCGCTTCTGCAGCTGCAAATTATTTAAGAGATAAAATACACTGCTATGCTCAGGCATATTATGCAAGCGAATTTTCTCAGGTCGAAAATATTGATGTTGATTCTGATACACTATATATTTTTATATCTCAGTCAGGTGAAACCTCTGATACAAATAAATCATTAGAAAATGTAAGGGTAAAAACGGATAAAACTCTTGCTATTACAAATACAAAAAATTCTACTCTCTACAATAACGCTAAATATAAAATATTATTAAATGCAGGTGTTGAAAAATCTATAGCCTCAACAAAAGCTGTAAGCGCTCAGCTGTTTTGCCTTTTCCTTGTTGCAGGGAAAATTATGCAGCAAAGAGAAATGCCTGCTGTTCAATTAATAGAAGAACTTAAAAAAATTCCGCAAATTATAAAAAATGCGTTTGAATTTCGTAGAAATATACAAGATTATGCAAAAACTTTAGCTAATTATGAAAATGCAGCAATATTAGCATCGGGCATGTTTTATCCGCTTGCAAAAGAAGGAGCTTTAAAAATTAAGGAAACTGCCTATATAAATACTACAGCTTACCCAACAGGTGAATTTCTTCATGGTCATATAGCTATATTAAACAAAAAATGCGCTGTTATCTCTGTTGTTAATAATGTTAATGTTGAATTTACAATAAAAGTTCTTAAAAAAATTGAAGATGATTATAATTCTGATACACTTGTATTATCTGCATTTAATTTAAATTTAAAGAAATCTGATAGTGCAATATGCCTTAATCTTTATAATGATATAGAACTTTTGTTCTCAGCTTTGATAATACTTCAATTACTTGCCTGCGAGACTGCACTATTTTTAGGCAGAAATGTTGATAAGCCCTCAGGATTAACAAAAGTTGTTAAGTAAATAACTGTAAACATTTTATTCAAAAAAGTAAAAAATTATTGTCTAGTTGTTTTATTAAAACAGGAGTTTTAATATGCAAATTCTCTTAAATAAAATACAAAATAATAATTATATAAAAAGAACCCAAAATTATTTTAATAATTTTAAAACGCCAATGGGCGGGGGTAAATTAAGTCCATTAGCCTGCGATACTATATCATTTAGCGCTTCAAGAAGATTAAACAGCGCAGATATGAAACATGCGCCAAGTGAAAAAGTATGTATGATTGCAGCTGAAAATGCAGAACCAGCAAGATTTTATCTTTCATTAATATTTGATAAATACATTAAGCCTATTTCTTGTCAGGCAAATTCATCTACAAAACAACAAAGGACTTTATTTACGACTAAGACAAGAATTAAATCACCAGCAAGTATTAGAGAAAAAGTAGTATCAAAGTATTCTGCCTTAACAGCATTAAATTTTGATAGATTGTTAGATATTATTTGTGATGAAATAAAAAATACATTTAATGTAAATAAAGAATTTGATTCAAATACATTAAAGTCTGATTACAAAGACGATATTGATAATTTAAATTATATTTTAAAAGAATTGTCTAAAGAATATATTTCCTATTATGCAGTTAATGTTACTGCAGGAATACTAAGGAATAATGGATTTATCTCCCTTTCAGATTTATCAGTATATGAAATTGAACAAAAATATCAAAAAATAGCTAAAATTGCTGATACTAAAATTAGTGAAGATGATAATCTAATGCAGCTGCCTGATTCAACAACCTCTGTTGATGGTGTAAAAAAATATGTTAACGATATTGTTGGCGGGAGAATAGTTGTAAACAGAAATGAAGACGTAGTAAAAATTATTTCAGCAATAAAGAAAGCTGTTAATGACGGCAAATTAAAAATTACATCAATAGAGCATTATGTGCCAAGAAAAGATAAACTTCCTGACAATTCAACAATGAGTGATTACTCCTATGCATCAGAGTCACAATTGAATTCTCTTGCGAAATTAGCAGGATGTCAATTAATGACTATTCCGTCTAAAACAGGTTATATGGGTATTCATGTTAATGTTGATTTATCAAACCCTTTATTTTATGGGTATAACAGTAAGTTTAACGGATATTCTGGGGAAATACAAATTTTAGGCAGAGATGTTGAACAATTAAAAGAAGTAGAAGACTTATGTTATAAATTAAAAGATAGAAAAAATGCAATAAATAGCGTTTATTCAGATTTTAAAAAGCATTTTTACAAGTATTATAACGAAAAAACTAAAGATGATTTTAATGAATATACTTATGCACTTTATTTAGCACAAAGATTAAATAGCAACAAAAATAAATCTAAAGAATTTCCAAGTATTGCAGATTTGGGCTTTGAGGGCAGAGTTAATCCTAACCTTGATTTTAATTTATTAAGAAAAATAAAAAGCGTTGGTGATTATAAACTTGCAATAAACCAAGAAGAACAAAAAAAACAAGCGGGTAAGGATAATCCTGTTATAAGTTCAATTAAAGGCTCTATTTTAGGAACTTTTCAAAATTAATTATAACTTTTCATAACTTTATTAATTAATTTTGTTAAATAAGGAACATTAAATATTCTGCCAAAACAAACCCCTATAATTATGTATATTAGCAGTATAAATATAAGAAATTCAAATAAAGAAAATGACAATCCTAAAGAATAAAGTCTAATAATTTTTATTGAAAGTACATAATTTAAAATTGCACTGATGAAGTTTAAAAAAGGAATATATGTTAATAATTGCATTATAAGTCCAACAAACAATTTAACAATAGCAAGTATTATTGAAATAACCATGGATTGAGTAATATTAAACATTAAAAAATATTTAATATGACGTTTACAAATATAAGCAATTATAACCCAGATTAATCCCGCAATTCCCATTGTTGCATAGGATAATATAGATATAATTTTTTCAATTGGTAGTATATTGTTCTCATGCTGCATCATTATTCACTTCCATAGTTTTATTCTTAATAAATTCCTGTACAATCTCAATATAAGCAAGTTTAATTTCATCATTATCATTATCTATATCAATTGCTTGCTTATAAAGCGAAATAGCAGAGCGTAAATCGTTTAACATAACATAAGTATTTGCTAACAAAGTATAGACATTGACATTTGCAGGAGCAAGCTCAATAACCTTTTTATAATTATCAGAAGCAAGCTCATAATTCTTTTCTGAAAAATATAAATTTCCTAATAATATATATGCACTAATAAATTGAGGGTTAAGTTCAATTACTTTATTATAATATTCAATAGCGTCGTCAACTTTACCTTGTTCGTATAATGAGAGTGCAAAGCATAGATATGCCTGAAGGTAATCATGATTTATTGAAATTACTTTATTAAAATACTTATTTGCACAATCATAATCGCCAGCACCAGAGTATGCGTTTGCGCAATAGAGTATATATCTTTCATTTTCTGGTGAAAGTTCAATTGCTTTTTTAAAATTATCAGCAGCCTCATTATATTTTGACATTTTCATTTGAACTAATGCTATATTAATATAATTTTCTGGAACAACATTGCAAAGCTTGAGTGCCTTTTCAAAATACAATAGAGCTTCGTCGTAATTTTCTTGATCCTGATAAAGCATAGCAATTGCTGAATATATTAAATAATTAGATTTATCAATGTTAAGAGCTTTAATGTAGTTAGACATAGCATGTTTAAATTCTTTTAACTCAGCATAAGCGTTACCGAGATTAAAATATACGGAGGCATCTTCAATACCCAGACTGGCAGCTCTAGAATAACAGTTTACGGAACGCAAAAAATCACTTTTACAAAAATACATGCTGCCAAGGTTAGTAAGTGCAGTATAGTTGGACGGTTGAATAGCTATCAGCGACTCGTAAACTCCGATTGCATTGTCATATTGTTCATTTTGAATATAAATGGAGGCTAATTTTAAATAATTCTCCGAATTGTTAGGGTTATCCACTATATTCTTAATTAAGTCTTTTACCAAATCTGCATCCATATTGATTATTATACTAAATAATAAATCTTGTAGCAAATATAAACTTATTACTATCGGGTAAGTTTGATTGATTTGTTCTTACATAGTTCAGCATAACTTTCATATTTTTAAACGGTTTATATGTAATACCGCCTGTATATTCCTGTGTATAATTATTATGATGATTAGTATTGGGAGTAAAAAAATCATATCTGCCGACAATAGAAACTTTTGGGGTTATATCAAAGATTGCTGTAGTATAAAATCCGTCAGAATTATCGTTAATGAACTTTATTCCGTTACATCTATCAGCATTTGCGTATTCGGCTCTTATATGAAATTTATCATAATCATACGAGCTAAAAACAGAATATTGATGATAGCTTCTTACGCTTTCACCGATGTTATAACCGCCACCAAGCCTAAAAGTGTTTAATTTATCATCTAGGCTGGCAAAAGGCTTTAGCATGACATATCCTGTAAATTCACTGCCGTTTCCAAAATCAGCCATATATCTTGTTGAATCATATACACCAATGTCGTAATCTAAATATTTATATGAAGCGATATTTCTTACACCTAATGATGCAACATTACCTAAATTTCTTCCTATTTGAGCACGTTTAATTAAATCAAGTGACATTGTTGAAATAGAACCCTCATAATTAACAGGGACTCTTGCACCTTGACCAATAAGAATTTTTTGATTTTCATTAAAACTGTGTGAAATATAAGCTCTTGATATTTTTTCGGTAAATCTATTTGTATAACCATTAATATGTCTTGCAAAATTAATATCAAACATAATTTCATCTTTATTTTCATTAAATTTTGCAGTAACCATAGGTTCTATAATAGGAAAATCAATTAGAAAGTTTTGTGTAGCTTTATCTGTTGCATTTAATATTAAATTTCCCTCAGCAAACATTGTAAGCTTAACAGAATTTACAAAGGAGTTATCAAATTCAAGTCCTTTTTGTGAAAAAAGTTTAACTAAAGGTGAAACTTCAGAATAATTTTCTACTTTACCGTAATATATGTTGCTTAACTTATCAAAAAAATTATTTTCATCTGTTTCAAGAGTAATTTCCTCTATAGCAAATGCAGTATTTGCTATAAGAAAAAAACAGAAAATAAAGCTGAATAATTTTTTCATAAAGTTTTAAGTATACCGTCAAAATACTGAATAGTTTTATTTAATCCTTGTTCAATATCAATTTTAGGCGACCAATTAAGTTTTTCTTTAGCTAAAGATATATCAGGAAGTCTTTGAACAGGGTCATCGGATGGTAACGAAGCAAATTCAATTTTAGAATTAGAGTTAGTTAGTTTAATAATTAATTTAGCAAATTCAAGTATTGAGATTTCATGCGGATTACCTAAATTAACAGGGCCAGTAAAATTATCAGTATTCATAAATGTAATTAAAGCGTCAACCATATCATCAACATAGCAAAATGCTCTTGTTTGAGAGCCGTCGCCATATATTGTAACAGGTTCATTTTTAAGCGCCTGCAATATAAAATTAGAAACAACTCTGCCGTCATTTACAGCCATACGAGGGCCGTAAGTATTAAAAATTCTAGCAATTTTAATATCAACATTATTTTGTCTATGATAGTCCATCATTAAAGTTTCAGCACATCTTTTACCTTCGTCATAACAGCTTCTTTCGCCGATTGGATTAACATTTCCCCAATATGATTCAACTTGCGGATGAATTTTGGGATCGCCATATACTTCGCTTGTGCTTGCCTGTAATATTCTTGCTTTACATCTTTTAGCAAGACCTAACATATTAATTATGCCCATAACAGAGGTTTTAACTGTTTTTATTGGGTTATATTGATAATGAACAGGCGATGCTGGACAGGCTAAATTATATATCATATCAACTTCGGCAAAATATTCCTTAATAATGTCATGACGTATTAATTCAAAGCGGTTATTATTAATAAGATGTCTTATATTATCTTTGCTTCCTGTAAAAAAATTATCAAGGCAAATTACGTCATTGCCCTCATTAATTAACCTTTCACAAAGGTGTGAAC
>CANQRT010000018.1 GCA_947626325.1 Candidatus Gastranaerophilales bacterium
TTTAATATTGTATCATTACTTAAAATATATAAAATTTCTCTGGGAGAACCGCCTGATAAAGCTATATTAAAGACATTTTTATGGGTATATTTTGATAATTTGGAATGAACAGCCTGTTCATTAGTTAATTTATCGCCAAAAGCAAAAGAACATCCTGATACAATTATATCGTCCTTAATTCGTTTTCGCATATTTTTTTGATGGGGGGGGGATTTTTATATGAAGATTTTACATAATATAAAGCCGCAGGGCGCAATTCATCTTTATTAAAAAAATTATAATCCCATTTTTGAAAATACTGCTTTATACTATCGTTAAAACATTTTTTACAAAAATCAAATTTATTTATATCAGTATTAATTTTTATTTCGGGCAAAACATCAGTCATTACTTCAAAACAGCAAAACACAAGCTCAAAAAACAATAAAATCAAAACAATAAAAAACATATTGAATAGTATGATTTTAAATATATTTTTTATTTTCATTTTTAATTATTCCTCTTTAAGTTTAAAATTTATATCGTATGATATTATTATAAAAAAAATATATTAAAGGGCAATTAAATGAGTTCAACAAAGATAGAAGATTTACCGACAGTATATAGCGCAAAAGAAACCGAAGAAGCAATATATAAATTTTGGGAAGATAATGAATGTTTTAAAGCCAACGCAAAAAGCGAAAAAGAACCATATTCAATAGTAATTCCCCCGCCGAATGTTACGGGAGTATTACACATGGGGCATGCGTTAGACGGCACATTGCAGGATATTTTAGTGCGTTATCACAGAATGTCAGGTTATGAAACACTATGGATGCCAGGAACTGACCATGCTGGGATTGCGACTCAAAATGTTGTTGAAAAAAAGCTAAGACAAGAGGGTAAAACCCGTTTTGACCTTGGACGTGAAAAGTTTGTTGAACTTACTTGGGAGTGGGCAAACGAACACAAAAGTGCCATATTAAATCAATTTAAAAGACTTGGAGCTTCTTTTGACCGTTCAAGAGAAAGATTTACACTTGATAAAGGCTGTTCTGACGCTGTAAAAGAAGTTTTTGTTAAACTCTATGAAAAAGATTTAATTTATAAAGGTGCATATATCGTAAACTGGTGCCCAAGATGTCAAAGCGCTATATCAGACATAGAAACGGATTACGAAACCGAAAAAAGTAATTTATGGGAAATAAGCTACTCATTAAAAAATGAGCCAGGGGCAATTGTTGTTGCAACAAGCCGTCCAGAAACAATATACGGTGATGTTGCCGTTGCTGTTAATCCTGATGATTACAAATACAAGGATTTAATAGGAAAAACTGTTTTAATACCTTTAACAGGCAGAGAAATCCCAATTATTGCCGATGAGTATGTAGATAAATCTTTTGGAACTGGAGCGTTAAAAATCACACCCGCACACGATTCTAACGATTATGAGGTAGGCAAACGCCATAATTTAAAACCGATATGGGTTATTGATGAAGAAGGCAAAATGAAGTGCTGTGCTGAAGTTCACCCCGATGTTCAAGGTTTAACGAGGGAAGAAGCACGTAAAAAAACGGTTGAACTTTTGCAATATAACAACAGTCTAGTCAGAATTGTACCAATTGAGCACAATGTAGGCAAATGCCAACGCTGTAATACAACAATAGAGCCATTATTATCGGAACAATGGTTTGTAAGAATGGCTCCTTTAGCAAAAGCAGCTATTGAAGCCGTCGAATCGGGCAAAATAAAATTTGTACCCGAGCGCTGGACAAAAAATTATCTGGGGTGGATGACAAATATACGTGACTGGTGCATTTCACGCCAATTATGGTGGGGACATCAAATTCCCGCTTATTACAATAATGAAACAGGTGAAATGGTTGTAGCCAAAGAAAATCCTGACCCTAGCAAATACACACAAGATTCCGATGTACTTGATACGTGGTTTTCATCAGGATTATGGCCATTTTCAACAATGGGCTGGCCTAATACGGAAGCTGAGGACTTTAAAAAATTCTATCCGACTTCAACTCTTGTAACAGGTTTCGATATTATTTTCTTCTGGGTTGCAAGAATGATTACAATGGGCGAAGAATTTACAAAAAAAGCTCCGTTTTCAACAGTCTATATTCATGGTTTAATCAGAGATGAAAACGGGCAAAAGATGTCTAAATCTAAAGGCAACACTATAGACCCTGTCGGAATTATTGATAAGTACGGCTGCGACGCTTTAAGATTTACCTTAACCTCACTTTGCACGTACGGCGGACAGGATATTAAAATCAGCGATGAAAAATTTGAATACGGTAGAAATTTTGCAAATAAAATCTGGAACGCTTCAAGATTTGTATTAATGAACCTTGAGGGTGTTGATAATAAAGAAATTGACTTTAACAATCTAACATTGGCTGATAAATGGATTTTAAACAAGCTGAATGAAACGGCAAAAGAGACTAATGAGAATATAAATAATTACAGAATAGGAGAAATGGCGCATACGCTTTATGATTTCTTCTGGAATTATTACTGTGATTGGTATGTAGAAATAGCAAAAATTCAATTACAGGATGAAAACTTAAAGTTAAATACACAAAGAGTATTAAAATATGTACTTGATATGACTTTAAGGTTATTACATCCTGTTATGCCTCATATAACGGAAGCAATATGGCAGCTGCTCCCGAAAAATACGGATGTAAAAGCTATTATGCTTAGCAAGTTCCCTGTTTACGAGAATAACTTAATATTTAATCAAGAAAATACTCAAATGGAGCTTGTATTTGAAACAATTAAATCATTAAGGAACGTAAGACAGAGTTTTAATATACCTGTTTCAACAAAAATCAATATTGAAATACTGGCAGAGAACAAAGAAGAAGATATTTTCAAAAAAGTTGAAGCATATATTCACCGTTTAGCAAGGGTTGAAGAAATAAAGTATGTTGATGAAACTCATAAAACTCAAAAGCAATCGGCATCAACGGTGGTAAGCAGTTCAAAAATAAATATACCGCTTGCAGGCTTAATTGATTTAGATGAAGAAATTAAACGTCAGAACAAAAAGCTTGAAAAGTTAACAAACGAGAAAAACTGTTTATTAGCAAGAGTTAACAATGAAAAATTTATGAATAATGCAAAACCAGAGCTTATTGAGCAGACAAAAGCAAGAATAAACGAAATAACTATGCAGGAAAATACAATTAAAGAACTTATAAATTCTTTAATATAGATTTAAATAAAAAAAATGATATAATAAAATTAAGGTAGATAGCGAGGATTAGTATGGGTGAGTCATATACATTATATACAAGGTCAAATTTTGACGGATTAGTATGTTCAGCATTATTAAAAGAACTTGGATTAATTGATAATGTAAAATTTGTACATCCAAAAGATGTGCAAGACGGTAAAATTCAATTAACAGAAAACGACATAACCGCAAGTTTACCATACTGTGAGGGTGTTTATATGGCGTTTGACCACCACTCAAGTGAAATGGTAAGGACAACAAACGTAAAAGATAATTACATAATTGAGCCGACAGCGCCGTCATCTGCTCGAATAATATTTGAATATTTTGGCGGAGAAGAAAGATTTTCATCAAGTTTACACGACTTAATGGATGCTGTAGATAGGGCCGACTGCTCAAGTTTCACGCAGGAAGATATATTAAACCCAAAAGACTGGGTGCTTCTTAATTATTTAATGGATCCCAGAACAGGGTTAGGCAGGTTTAGAAACTTTAATATTTCAAACTACAATTTAATGCTCAAGTTAGTTGATTTATGTGCGCAAAAGCCCATTAATGAAATAATGCGAGATCCTGACGTTAAAGAAAGAATAGATTTATATTTCAAAGAACAGGATAATTTTATAGAGCAAATTAAAAGATGTTCAAAAGTTGACGGCAACATTGTTGTATTAGATGTAAGGAATGAAGAAATTATCCACGTTGGCAACAGATTTATGATTTATGCACTATTCCCCGAATGCAATCTGTCGATACATACATTTTACGGCAAGCAAAAGCAAAACACAGTATTTGCGGTAGGAAAATCTATTATAAACTGTACATGCCCGATAGATATAGGTGCAATGATGTATGAATATGACGGCGGAGGACACATGAATGCTGGAACCTGTCAAGTAGAAAACGACAAAGCCAATGAAACTCTTGAAAGTATTAAAGCTAATATAAAAAAACTTGAAGAAGAAAACAGCCCCAAATAAGGGCTGTTTTTTTATTTCCTTAGCTCCAACAATTTATTTGCAGATATTAAATTATCCTCCTTTTCAACCCATACTTGATTAGTATGGCAATTTGGCTGTTGAACAACAATTCTTTTTAATACTGCATAGTTAATATCAGTAAAGTTAATTTTATCGAGTTCTTGTATATAGAAATCACTGCTGCCGCAGTTAGGGCAATATTTAGCATCGGGTTTTATTTCATAACCAGCAAAAGCTTTACGTTTAATATTACAGCAGCTGCAGCGAACGAGATACCATTTATTTCTAACCAAAGCACCGCAATCAGGGCAGTAGCTTTCATCCAAATCACTACGTAAATGCTCGTGAGAACACTCTGTTTTATGTTTAAAAAAATCAATCAGCATATTTTATATATAATAACTATTTAAAAAAAGTCAATTAATCGATTGTAAAGATATCCTGCAAATCAGCGTATGTAAGAGTTTTGCCAATATTTCTATCGACACTGATAACAGAGTCAACCAAGTTGCGTTTATCCTGTTTAAGTTTTTGAATTTTTTCTTCCACAGTGTTTTTAGTAATCAATCGGTAAACAAATACTTTTTTAGTTTGACCTATACGGTAAGCTCTATCGGTAGCCTGATCTTCAACAGCTGGATTCCACCAAGGGTCATAGTGGATAACGTAATCAGCACCAGTCAAATTCAAACCTGTACCACCTGCTTTTAAGCTGACTAAGAAAATCGGGATTGTTTCATCATTATTAAATCTTTCGACAACCTCTTGCCTATTTTTCGTTGAGCCAGTCAAATATTCGTGTTTAATACCTTCTTTAGTAAGCCATTCTTTAACGATATCGAGCATATCAACAAATTGTGAGAACAATAGAATTCTGTGTCCTTCAGAGATTATTTCCTCCAGCATAGATTTAAGCTGTTCAAATTTACCCGAAGTTTCAATACCTTTTTTATTATCTTTATCGTAGAGTCTTGGGTGGCAGCAGATTTGGCGCAGTCTTAACAAGGCAGAGAAAATACTCATGCGGCTTTTTTCAAGTCCATTTTCAGCGATAGATTTAAACAATTCTTCTTTAGTAGAGTCAAGCACTTCAAGATAGAAGTCACGCTGTTCTGGAGTAAGCTCGCAGTATGCGATATTTTCGACTTTATCAGGCAAATCTTTAGCAACATCTCGTTTCATACGGCGCAATATAAACGGATAAATCTGTGATTTCAAGCGTTTTTCAACGATTTTTTCACCCCTGTCAACTATAGGAGTAACGTAACGATAATTAAACTCAGACAAATTAAGTAAAAAGCCTGGCATTAAGAAATCAAATACGCTCCAAAGTTCTTCAAGTTTATTTTCGATAGGAGTACCTGACAGTGCGAGTTTATGCTGACCATTAAGCATTTTAATTGATTTTGCGGTAATAGACTCAGGATTTTTTATATTTTGCGACTCATCGAGAATAACATATCTAAACTCAAACTTTTTTAGTTTTTCAATATCACGTCTTATAAGTGCGTAACTGGTAATAACAATATCATATTTAGGAATTTCCTTAAAATGTTCTTTTCTTTCAAGCCCGCTTAGCTTTAAGCATTTTAAAGAGGGAATAAATTTCTGAACTTCATTTTCCCAGTTAAATACGACAGAAGTAGGGCAAACGACTAAGCTTGGAGCTTTTTTATCTTTTTCTTTAGCCTTTTGCAAGAGTGTAAGAGCCTGCAAAGTTTTACCAAGTCCCATATCATCAGCGAGAATACCGTTAAGTCCGTATTTATATAAGAACCAAAGCCAGCTGAACCCTTTATACTGGTACTCTCTAAGTTCAGCATTAATATCTTTAGGCAAAGGAGCGTTATCCATAGTTGAGAAAGTTGATATTTGTTTCCAGAAAGCGGAAAATCTACGGCTCATTTTAAGTTTAAATCCCAGATTTTGCATTTCTGACAATAAGCCTGCGCGGAATGTTTTAACTACATACCTGTTATCATCATTTTTATAGACATCAAAAGTATTAAAGGATTTTAATATAGAAAAAATATCCTGACCAGGGACTTCAACGAAGCCGTAATTTTTAACTCTCAAATACTTATCGCCCTCAACTATGAGGTTATATATTTCATCAAATGTGATTATTTCATCGCCAACCCTGCCGTACAAATCGACCTCAAAACTATCAGTAGAATTAATAGCGAAATCAATATCAGCAACCATTTCAAAAGGTTTAGGCGACAATTTAAAAAAGCTCATATCATCTTTTTCTTCGAACTTCCAACCCTCGCCTGCGCGTTTAAGGTAGTAGTTATAAAAATCGATAGCATTTTCTTTTTCTATAGCAAGGTTATTAGTCTGCATAGGTGCGAATTTGCAGGCAAGGAGCATTTGATATGCGCTTTCCTCGTGCGGGATGTTGCGTTTCACCCAATAGAGCAAATCCTCTTTAGGTTTTTTAATAGTAACATAAGGGCTTTTAGAAGCCGATTTAGAGTATGCAACACGTGTTCCGTCGTAATCAAAATCCAATTCCGCTTTAAGAGCGCCGTCATAATCAAGTCCCATAGTAACAACATTTATAGGAGGTTTTTGTTCAAGAGTCAGTTTATCAATAATTTCAGAAACCTCGCAAGGGATAAGCTGTCTTAGTTTAGGCAGTTCCTCGTATAAGAACTTAGCACCATCGGCATCTTTAACATCAGTAAAAGTGGATTTAATAAGTGTTTGAGGCAATGAAGACAATGTTACATTAATAGGGAAAATTTTATTTTTATACCTGCCCCATTTCAGCTGGCGGGAAAAATATCTAACCTCCTCAAACGGGATAATATCGTCCTTATCTGGGCGTTTCCAATACAAAGAAAGCAAAACATTTCCAACCATAGAAAAATTAACAGCTAGCGACAATTTCCATTCATCTGAGCAAAAAACGAGTTTATCCTTAGTTTTGCCGTCAATCACGTCATCTGCTTTAGAAAGAAGCTGAAAAAATCCGTCAAATTTAGCAATGGGTATATCATACCAGCCTGCTTTTTTATCAAGTCTAGAACTTTTCATTAACTGCTGAAATATAGCTAATTCAATCTTTTGCGAGTTATTCAATTCAAAATTTTCATCAGTTCTTTGAGCAGCAATAACAGCCTTTAACAACCCCTCTAAATCCCTGATAACTTTGCCAGTATTTCTATCCATAACAAGTATAGAAAAGAAATTTTGCCGTCTTTTTGCATTAAAGTGAAAAATATATCCGCCCAAGGGGTTTTCATTCATTTGAGTATCTGTATCAGAATAATCAGGTTTAATTTTATATCTGCGCTGAAGAAATTCGTCATACACGTGTTCATTTATTGCTTTAAAAGCCACTGCTATTGCGTGCTTACACCATTTTTCCTTTAACGGGCAGGAGCACTTTGGTTCAACTCCATTTTTTTTGAATTTAAGTTCCACGTCGTAAAAAGATTTAAAATTACCTTTAACTTTAGCATTAACGCCAGTTTTCCCCACCTCAAAAGATGCCACCTGCTCTTTTTGGTGGTATTCATAACCGCGTCTCCAGCTTCCTGGTGTTGAATTATCTTTTAAATACTTAAAATTAAAGTTACATTCTGTCATGAATTCTCTTTAGCAACTCTGCAAAAAAATAAACAATTTCTTGATTATTAAGCAGAAACAACCTGTAATCTCTTCACAAGAAACATTATACATAAAACGAAAAAAAAGGCAAATAAATTTCAATTTTTTAGTTTTTCATTTCTTTTTTCCAAGCAAAGAGGAAATAAATCCCCACAGCAAAATAAACCAGCCACATTAATAGTGTTGCAAAATAGTGAGCACCGTTAATGCAGGCTGTAAGCCACATAACAGAGCAGACAAAATTAACGCAAGACCAAACTATCCATTGTTCAAAGCATCTTTTAACCGTCAAAAGCTGGCCAAAAACGGAAAATGCCGTAACGAAGGCATCTAAAATCGGGGATTTACCACCGTTAAGCAATAAAATTTGATAAATAATAAACGCTAAAAATGCAGTAGAGGCGAAATACAAAAATCGTTCTTTAGTTTTCAAGGTTGTTTTAAATATTTGATTTTTTTCTTTATTTAAATGTTTTTTCCAATTAAAAATACCGATAACCTGCATAGGGAAGAAATAAAGACCATAAAGCGCCATATTACCGTAAAACCCGTTTTTAAAGGCTATAAAACAATAAAATGCGGTGCCGATTAATCCTATATAATATGCGTAGACTTTGCCTTTGCCTGCGAAGAAAGTATAAGTAATCCCGCACAAAGCAGAGATTAGAGCAATTTTGCTGTCATTAAACGCAAAAGAAGAAATAATTATAACAATTATAACCGAGATGTAAAAAGTTTTTTCAAAGGTGTTAAAAAATTTTATTTCAGATTTTATATAATCGAGCAATTTCATTTTATAATTATAAATAAAAAATGAGAGTAATGAAAGTAAATAGCGAAATAAGTTTTAAAAGCGCAGGCACTATACTAACAAACAAGCTGTTATTAAAGGGATTAGAGACTGCGGGAAATCATCCTGCAAGCTTTATAGCAGGCACGACGTTAATAATGTCGACGATAATAAGACCAATAGCGATAGCCTCAACTCCAAAGATAGACAAAGAGAATAAAAAATACGCAATAGCGGATTCTATATCCTCAGGGCTTATAAAATTCGGAATAAATGAGATAATCGCATTACCGATAGAAAACGCCATAAACCGAATAAATAAAGCCCCTCAGAAATACTTAAACTCGCAAGCTGTAAAAAGTTTTACGCAAAGCGGAAAAATACTGGCAGAGTCAAAAAATTACAAATTTGCCCAGCAGTTAATAAAGAATACTCCAAACCTGATAACAGCGATACCCAAATCAATGATAGCAGTAGCTTTAATTCCGTATATTATAAATTTTCCCAAAAAATTCCGCAATAAAAAACACAGTCCAGAAAACACCAAATACACACAGCCAAACAGCTACAGTCCTATATTTGCTCCGTTTTATAATAATCAAATAAGTTTTAAAGGGCTTCAAGATATAACAGCAAAAGGAGTAAGTAAAATATTCAATGCAAAAATATTCCAAAATTTTGTAACGAAGCACAGCTTTAATGATACCAATATTGCAAGAAATATGACCATTGCAACGGATATTCTGCTGGCTGGTTCATCAGTTATCAGAACAAAAAAATCAAAAAGCATAAAGGAAACCAAGAAAAAACCATTAATATATAACAAGCTTATAACAACTGCCGTAAGCATTTTAGGCGGATATAAAATTGATAAAATGATACAAAAAGGAACAAAATCATTTATAGAAAAGTTCAAGCAGGCAAACATAAACGACCCCAAACTTGATAAATACCTGCAGGGAATAAACGTAGTAAGACCAACACTAGTATTTGCACTTTTATATTACGGTATATTACCGATAATATCGATATTTACGGCAGATAAAATAGACAAATTTACGAATAAATCTGAAATATCAGGCAAATCAAAGCAAGACTAAGTATGCCAATCAATCATTTTTTCGCCCATAGAGGACAAGAAATTGTTACACTGAGAAAAGTGATTAAAATTAGGATCCATAAAGGAGTGTATAACATTTTTAAGCGGTTTATTTTTAGCATTCCCGATATTAGAGGGGTGAGATGAGCGTAAAATCAAGATATTTTTTTGTTTAAATTTTTCGACATCAGAAAACAGCGGGATATCATTAGCGAAAGCGCCCCAAAGCATAATAACAAGAGGGGATTTATGACGGATTTTAACCTCAATAAGTTTATTAATAACAAAAGTAATAAACGGTTCCCAAACCCTGCGCCATTTATTGATATCTGATTTATCGGTATAAGTAAGCGAGGTATTTAACAGCAGAACTCCCTGTTGAGCCCAGCAAGACAAATTAGTATTTTTATAATCGTAGTTATCCATTTCTTTTAATTTCGTGAAAATATTTTTCAAAGAGTCCTTAGGCGGAGTATTATTTTTAAAAGAAAAAGCCAAGCCGTGGGCTCTATCTGGGTTAGGATAAGGGTCTTGACCAATAATAAGGACTTTCGTTTTTTGTGGCGGAGTAATGCTAAGAGCAAAGAACACACCTGAGTTTTCCTCCTCTTTAGGCAGAATTAATTTTTTCTGATTAGATAAAAGCTCCAAAACGGAGTTAAAATCCTTAAAATTTTGCAGTTCCCAATCTGGATGAGGGAGATAATTAAACATCATAATAAATTTTCCTTCAAGATTATTTTAACAAATTTAAATAAAATAATAAAGTTTCAAATATTCCTCGTATTATTTGTATCATGCAAAGAAATTGCAATATCATCAAAAAGATGAAGAAAAGTGAATTTTTTTTTAAAGCATAATTGAACAATATACTAATTTATTATAAAGTTAGAGTGGAAATATGAAAGTAAATACTCCCGTCATGAGAAAGTGTCGGGGGATTTTTGAATAGTAAAATTAAATTAAAAATCGCAGTATTATTAGCAGTAATGAGTTCAGCAGGTACGGCAGGCAATACGTCGACAAATAATGCAATACTAAGCGGACTAAACACAAATATAACGAGTGCCGATACAGGCATATTACAATCGAGTGCAAGCACCGTAAAGACAGCAAATGCAGTAAGAACAACAATACTGCAGGATGATTTCAAGATAACCCCAATGAATTTAGGCACAGACGGCAAAACAAGCCAATTAAGCGTTTCAAGCCCAATTCAATCCTCCGTAAACTCAATAGCAAACAGCGGGCTGAACCTTATGAGCGGCCCGACAATCAGTGGAGATACTGTAGCAGACGGCGGCACCGTTAATATATATGGTGGAACATTAGGCGGTGTAGTTACCAAAAACGGCGGAACGGCTAATGTCGGACAAAATGGTACTGTAACCATAACGGGAGCAATAAAAAACGGTGAGGATAATGAACCAAGTACAAAAGGAACTGCAAAAATATCAACATTTAATAACTCTGGTTCAATTACAACAGGTTCTTTGACTAATAATGGAGAGTTTAATAACAAAAAGAAAGATGAGGAACAGGAAAACGCTCCTAGTTTAACTGTAACAACAGGCGACCTGACAAACAACGGCACTTTTAATAATGGTGAAAAAGATGAACAGTCACAGGGTAACGTTACTGTATCAAAAGGAAAATTAGATAACAAAAGCAGTGCAAACTTTAATAACTACGGACAGGTTGAGATAGGAGAAAAAGGTGACCACTCAGAAGGTGCAGACACCCAAGAAAAGCTGAACAATGCAGGTACTTTAACCAACAATTCATCAGGAACAATTACTACCCACGGCGGAACAAATAAAAACAGCGGTAAAATAGATAATAAAGGTACATTTAGCGGTACAGAAAGCAAGTTTGAAAATGAAAATCAAGGAGAAATAGATAACAGCCTGAGATTTCAAACAGGCGAAATGACAAACAAGGGCAAGGTTAAAAATAGTGCTCCAAGTGGCTCAGGTACAGGGTTTGGTTTTAGTGCAAATTCATTTGATAACCAAAAAGGCGGTTCAGTAGAAAACGGAGCAAACGCTGATTTTACAGTATATGGCGAACTGCAAAACCTAACAAAAGACGGTGAGAGCGGAGGCTCATCAAGCGGTGATAATCAAGACGGTATAAAGAACTCTGGCAACCTTAAAGCGGGTAAACTCACTAACGGAGGAAACATTACCAACGAGTCTGGCGGAAATATAACCGTACAAGCAACAGATGGTGTTGGAACAGGTGACGGCTCAATGACCAACAACTCAACAGGTAAAGTTGAAAATAAGGGTGGAGGCAGTATAACCGTATCAGGAAAGACCACCAATAACGGCGGAATTATCAATAATAATGGCGGTAGCTTTACAACACAAAATTTAACAAACCAAAATAGCGGAAATGTTAATAATACCAGCAGTGGTAATTTTAATGTTACTGGAGACCTTGAAAATAATAGCGGAGCTGTAACAAACAACGGTGAAAGTTCAACCTTTACAGTAAAAGGAAAAACTAAAAACGGTTCAGAAAGCGGGTCTACAGAAGATAGTATAATTAATAACGGCGGAACATTTAACGCTGAGGGCGGACTTGAGAACAAAAAAAGCGGAAAGTTTACTAACCAAAACGGCGGTAATGTTCAGGTCGGAGGGGAAGATACATCTGGCGGAAAAAATGCAGATGTTGAAAACGAAGGCGAAATAGACAACCAGAGTCAATGGACAACAAAAGGTAAAACAAATAACAGTGGAACGCTTAAAAATGGAGATAGTGCCAGCTACCAATCAGACGATAAAGTAACTAACTCGGGAAGTATTGAAAATCAGGGTACATTCACTGCTCAAAACGGAGCTGAGAACAGCGGAAAGTTAAATAACTCCGATACTTTTACCGTTCAGTCAGGCGGGTTTACTAACACTGGCAAAGATAACGACAATGGTGTAACTAACAGCGGTACGTTCTCTGTAAATTCAGGAGATTTTTCTAACTCTGGCAGTTTCTCCAATGAGGGTGAAGACGGACAATTAACACTTCAAGGCGCACTCAAAAACCAAACAGGCGGCAGCCTTACCAACAAAAGCGGAGCAACCGTTGAAGTAACAGGAGAAGTTCAAAACAGCGGAGAAATTACCAATGAGAACGACGGTTCAACCTTTACTGCCACAAATACAGTCAATAATAACGGTGGAAATATTACCAATAAAAGTAAAAAATCGGCAGGTATACCCGAGTCTGGCGGGATGTCGCTTGGAACTGTTACAAATAACGGCGGTACAATAACCAATGACGGCGGAACATTGTCTGCAGGCTCTTTAACTAATGGTAACGGCGGAGCTGAAAGCAAGCAATCCAAAGTTGAGAATAAAAATGGCGGTGAGTTTACCATTGAGGGGCAAACCCTAAACAACAACGGCGGGGAAATTACTAATACAGGCTCTGGCTCTAAATTTAACACTAAGGGTGTTACAAACAATAATGGCGGAAACATTAATAATAAAGAGGGTGCAGAATTTACAGCTGACGGCGAAGTTAGCAACGACGGAGGCACAATAACCAACGACGGATCAGGTTCTACTTTTAATGCCAAAGATAAAGTAACTAACAAAAGTAAAGGTAGTATTAATAACTCGGGTGGTGCAGAATTTAAAACCGAGGGAGATGTTGACAACCAAAGTGACAGCACTATTACTAACAGTTCAAGCTCAACCTTTGAAGTCGGTTCTGAAACCAAAAACGGTAGTTTAACAAACTCTGGCAATATTGACAATGACGGGTTTTGGACATCTAACGGTACCGTTACAAATAATGAGAGCGGAACTCTTGATAACTCAAAAAATTTCACCTCAACAGGTAAAGTGGATAATAAAGGTGATTTAGAAAACTCGGGTTCATTTACTGCGAAACAAGGTGCGGATAACAGCGGAACATTAAATAACTCTAGTATTTTTACCGTTGAGTCAGGTAATTTTACAAACACTGGTAAAGATAACGGCAAAGGTGTTACTAATAGCGGAACATTTGGTGTAAATTCAGGCAATTTCTCTAACTCTGGCAGTTTTACTAACCAAAGTGATGATGCAATATTAAATGTACTTGCAGGTGAGTTTAATAACAAAGAACAAGGAACATTTACTAACCAAAATGGAGCAGAGGTTTCAATTACAGGAACTGCTAAAAATGAAGGTACTATCACAAACCAAGGTGAGGGTACAGAGTTTAATGCCACAAATGGATTTACAAACGGCTCGGAAGAGGACTCAGAGCCAAAAGGAACCATTACCAACTCCGACGGCGCAACTTTCAGTGCTACAGGTAATGTAAAAAATAACGGCACAATTACAAATAAAAGCAAAAAGAATGGCGAAAAAGGCGGGATGAGCTTAGGCAATGTCACCAACAACGGAACTATAAATAACGAGGGCGGTTCACTTGATGCTCAGTCTTTAACTAACGGTTCAACAGATGAGAGTGGGAAAAACGGAACAGTTAAAAATAGCAGTGGCGGTCAAGTTAATGTACAAGGTGAAGTTAAAAACCAAAAAGGTTCTATTGAAAATAGCGGAACTGGTTCTACATTCAACGCTAAAGGTAAAATAACCAACGGAAATACCACAGGCGGTGAAAGCACCCCTGACGCAACCATTACAAACTCTGGCGGTGCTGAATTTAACGCAGAGGGTGAAGTCGATAACCAAAAGAGCGGTTCTATTACTAACGGAGAACAATCAACTTTTACTGTCGGTACAGAGGATTCAAACAAAGATTTAAATAACTCGGGTAAAGTTGATAACAAAGGGTTCTGGAATTCTAACGGTAAAGTTACCAATAATGACGGTGGAACACTTACTAACTCAAACAGCTTTACCGCAACAGATAAAGTAGATAATAAAGGTGATTTAGAAAACTCAGGGTCATTCTTTGCCAAAAATGGTGCTGAAAACAGCGGAAAATTAAATAACTCCGACATTTTTACCGTTGAGTCAGGCGGGTTTACTAACTCAGGTAAAGATGATGATAAAGGTGTAACAAACAGCGGTACGTTCAATGTTCAGAGCGGAGAGTTTGATAACAAAGGCAGTTTCTCTAATGAGGGAGAAAACGGCACATTAACTGTTAACGATAAATTTAATAACGAAAAAGAAGGTACCTTTACAAATAAAGAAGGTGCAAATGCGGAATTTTTAGGAGCAACTGAAAATAACGGTAATATTACAAACGAAACAGGAAGTAATATGACTTTTGCTGATGCTATCACAAGCGGAGGTTCTGGCGAAAGTGAAGGAAGTATTACAAACAGCGGAAATTTAACTTTGGCAGGCGACGCTTCGGGATATAAAGGTAAATTCACTCAAGAAGATGGCGGTACTCTTGATGTCGGAAGTGAAGAAAACAGAAAAGCTAAATTCTTTGGCGGAGACTCTGATATCAAAGGTGGTACGGTTAACTGGTGGGTTGATGAAGAAGATGAGTCAGGTAAACTGACTATGGAAAAAGGTGAACTTAATTTAAAAAGCGGTTCTCACTTTACTTTCGGAAGCGGAGGCGACATTAAAGATGAGGTAGAATTAAATATTGAAAATGGTTCTACTCTTGATATTGAGGACGGCGCAACACTAAAACTTGACAGTGATGACAGCTGGCATGGCACTATTGAAATCGGCGGCGAAAGCGGGGAAGGACCCTCTGCAAAAGGCGGAAACCTTGAGGCTGACGGG